>JAJAYM010000348.1 GCA_027117675.1 Actinomycetes bacterium
GCGGGCCCGGGGGGGTTGCGGGTGGGGGGGCGGGCGATTGGGTGCCCTGGGCGGGCTTGCCGCCGGCCCGCCGACTTGAACTGAGCCGAACTCAACTCAGATGAACTCAGGAACTGAAGTTAGGACACCCTTACCTAACCCTCTGTAGAACGAGATACCCGATCTGACAAATGGTGGGGCTGGGGCATCGGTGTCGTCGAGGGTGCGTCAGAGTGAGGGACAGGTCGTGGTCAGGCGGCTGGGCCCCGATTCGGTGAGAGGGAGCGGGCTGTGGCGGTACTGAGGTATTGGGCGGGCGCCCAAGCGGCTGCAGGCGTCCGCGAGCAGGTTGTCGACGCCGCGACCTTGGCCGACGCCCTGGACGCCGCCCGCGCGCATCGTGACGAACGCTTTGCCAGGGTGCTGGGCGTCTGCTCCTTTGTGGTCGACGAACAGCCGGGCGGCCTGACGCCCCATGCTGACGTCGCGTTGGGTGCCGACGCCGTCGTTGAGGTGCTGCCACCCTTCGCAGGAGGGGCGGCGGGGGTTGGGCACGGCGCAACCGGTTCGGGCATGATCGGCGCGTGACCGCCGACCGTCCCGCTGACTCCGCAGCTGCTTCAGAAGCCACTGAGCGGACGCCGGTGACGCCGCACCACCTGCACCTGCCGGACTGGCGCCCGGCCATGGTCGGAGCCTTGAGCAGTGGAATCGTTCTGGTCGGCGCGCTTCTTGCGTTGCCGTGGCTGTGGGCTCCCGTGATCGCGTTGCAGGTCGTCGTGGTGCTGACCTGGCACCGTTCCCTCGGTACGCCATCTGCGGCTTCGGGTGCTGTGGTCGGCGCTGGCCTCGCAGCCATCGTCGACGTGATCGTCGCGGGCACTGACGAAGCGCCGAGCCTGGGGCCGATTGCCGTGGTGCTCGGCGCCGGTTACCTGATCGCCGTGATCCAGCAGCTGCTGCGCCAAGACGGTCGTGCCGATCTGGTGGACGCCCTCGCAGCAACCGTGACCCTCGCGACGGTGGCCGCGCTCGGCGCGGCCTGGGTCGTCCTCGTTCAGCTTGAGGACGGAAACTCCACGACGGTAATTCTGGCCGGCGCCTGCGCGGCAGCCGCCGTCGGGCGTCTCGCGCCGGGAGTCGCCGGCGCTGCCGTTGTCCCCCTCGGTGCCGGAGTCGTGGCGGGCGCGCTGGTCGGTGCCGCCGTCGACGAGACACAGCTGGGTGCCGGGTTGGGCCTTGCGGCAGCGGTCCCGGTGGCGCTCGCCGCCGTGACACAGGCACGCGTCCGCGGGGAAGGCGCTGGTTGGCTGACCGGCGGCGTGTGGCCGGTGCTGCTGGCCGCTCCGCTCGGGTATCTCGTGGTGCGGCTGACCGGCTGATCGGCTGACCGGCGAGCACCAGGGGTGCCGGACTCGCGCTTGGGAATGCCCGCGCCCACTAAAGCGCTGGGAACGGCGTGGACAACGTCGGACCGATCGTGCTCGTCGCGGTACTGGCCGCCGCCACGGGATTCGGCTTGTGGCGACGGCGCACCGACGGCCGCCTGCGGCCCGTGCCGTCTGCGGCGGCGTCTGCGGCGGCGTCTGCGGAGCCCTGGCCGGTCTTCCCGGCGTCCGACGTCGGCATCGCGCTGGGCCAACGTGCCTCGCTCGTGCAGTTCTCCACCGCGTTCTGTCAGCCGTGCCGAGCCACCCGCATGGTGTTGTCGGAGGTGGCTGACATGGTCGACGGCGTGGTCGCCTGCGAGGTGGACGCCGAGGCGCACCTCGATCTCGTGCGCCAGTGGGGCGTCATGCGGACACCTACCGTTTTCATGCTGGACGCGTCCGGTCTCGTCCGACAGCCCGCGGTCGGTCAGCCCCGCAAGGCGGACGTGATCGCAGCGATTGGCGCCCTGATCGAGCCGTCCACCCCGGCGCGTCCGGTGCGTGAGATATGATCTCACCATGCGAGACACAGATGACACGTCCCGCGGCGCTGCCTACCCTCGTGAGCATGGCCAGACACGCCCCCCGCTCGTGGGGCCTCACCCAACGGCGCGCTGTCGACCTCTGCCGTGTCGCCGGCTGCCTGTGTTGCGGACACTGACCGGTCGCTGACCGCACCGGCTCGTTCGGCCCCAGCCGACCCTGAGCCCCCCGCTGGACGCCTCCCGTGGCGCTGGCCATCCGCTCCCCACCACACCCCATCGGAGATCACCGTGATCGACCCTCGTGGCCCGCGCTTTGCAGCGACCATCACCACTGTCGTTCTCGCCATCGTGCTGCTGACCGGCAGCGTGTGGCTGCTCGCCGCGCAGGCCTTGGTCTTCGCCATCGGCGCGTTCGCCGGCCTGCACCGCAGCCCGTACGGCGTCATCTTCGGCCGCTTCGTCCGCCCGCGCCTTGCGCCCCCGAGCGGACTCGAGTCGGCTGGCCCTCCGCGGTTCGCCCAAGGGGTCGGATTCGCCTTCGGGATCGTCGGCACCGTAGCCCTGGCGCTCGACGCAACCACCGTTGGACTCGTGGCCGTCGGCTTGGCGCTGGCCGCCGCGTTCCTCAACGCCGCCTTCGGCTTCTGCCTCGGCTGCGAGATGTATCTGGTCGGACGCCGGCTGCTGCCGTCGCGCACCGATGCCTTGACCACCACCCGTTCACCGCTTGCTGAGGAGACCCCCGCATGAGCCGCACTGATGTATTGGTCGACGCCGACTGGGTCGATGCGCACCTCGACGACCCGTCCATCGTCCTTGTCGAGGTTGACGAAGACACGTCCGCCTATGAGAAGGGGCACATCCGCGGCGCGGTTCGCCTTGACTGGAAGACCGACTTGCAAGACCCGGTCAAGCGCGACTTCGTCGACCGCCCCACGTTTGAGGCATTGCTCGCTGAGCGCGGCATCGGAAACGACCACACGGTCGTGCTCTACGGCGGCAACAACAACTGGTTCGCGTCATACGCCTACTGGTATTTCACGCTGTACGGGCACGCGTCGGTGAAGCTGCTGGACGGCGGGCGCAAGAAGTGGGAGCTCGACTCGCGTGAGCTCGTCACCGACATCCCCCAGCGGACTCCGACGACGTACTCCGCACAAGAGCAGGACACCTCAATCCGGGCGTTCCGCAGCGATGTCCTCGCCGCGATCGGATCGCAGAACCGGGTCGACGTCCGCTCGCCGGACGAGTACTCCGGACGCCTCCTCGCCCCGGCGCACCTGCCGCAAGAGCAGTCGCAGCGTCCCGGTCACGTGCCGACAGCGAAGAACATCCCTTGGTCGAAGGCAGCCAACGACGACGGCACCTTCCGGTCCGACGACGACCTCACCGCGCTCTACGTTGGCGCTGGTGTCGATCTTGCGAAAGACACCATCGCGTACTGCCGCATCGGCGAGCGGTCGGCGCACACCTGGTTCGTGCTGCACGAGCTGCTCGGCGTCGAGAACGTGAAGAACTACGACGGTTCATGGACCGAGTACGGCTCGCTGGTTGGCGTGCCGATCGAGCTCGGCGACGGATCCTAGAGGGGGAGCATCATGTGCGGAGCCATAGCCGGAGGGCCAGACATCAGTGGAGTCGACGCCACCAAGGAGGCGGTGATTCAGGGCGTTGTCTCACGCGGCGGCGAGCCAGTGTCACCGGCCTACGTGCGGCTGTTGGACGGCTCGGGAGAGTTCACCGCGGAGGTCCCGACGTCAGCGACTGGTCAGTTCCGCTTTTTCGCAGCACCTGGAACGTGGACGGTGCGGGTGCTGGCGCCTGGGGCGTCGGTCGACCGCGCAGTGCGCGCCGAGCTCGGTGAAGTCGCCGACCTCGCGATCACCGTCTAGGCGGAGCGGCGGCGTCCTGCGGCCGGACACGGCAAGTCCTTCGGCCGGACGGCGTCCGGCGTGATGGCTGGCGCTGCGGCCGGACGGCGTCCGGCGTGATGGCTGGCGCTGCGGCCGGACGGCGTCAATCGCGGCTGCGGCGGATTTCCTGCGATTTTAGGCGCTGACCGGCGTCCAAAGCGCAGGAGATCCGCCAGGACGCCGGCGCGCGTCCCCGATGCTGATCGGGTAGCCGGACGCCGCCAGGCGCTTCACCTCCGCGAGCACGCGCGCTGGAAGCTCGACGCCAGGTAGCCGTGGCACCTCGATGGTCACCCCATCCGGCCACCGGAAGCCAACCGCCCGTTGCGTGGCCACGGCCTTCCGATAGCGGCGCTCCAAGGCAGCGCCGTCGTCGCCGACCTCGGGCATTCCCCAACGGGGGACTGCGAGCCCCAGCTCTTCCAGCCACTCGTGTCGACGCTTCTCCTTCCAGATCACCGTGGGGGCGTCCTCCTTGGAGTACTTGGATTTGCCGTCAGCCTCGCCGACGACACCGTCCTCGACCCAGAGCTTGTCGACGCGTGCCTCTCGCCGCTGGTGCTTGATCACGACGTTGCACAGCGGGAGTGGAAGCCGCCGTTCGATGACGCGTCCCCTGGAGAGCGACTCGAGAGCGGACTCCGCTGCCGGGTCGCCGGCGTCGATGGCCGCCGCGGCGTTGCTCCAGCCGGTGAACGTGCCACGGGAGCGGAGCGCGGCTTCGAGGTCGGTGAGTCGGAGGCCGCCACGGAGTGCTGCGTCCACGGTGATCAGCGCATCAGGAAGGGAGGCGACAGCGGCGACATCGACCACCGTGTGCGCCAGTGTCAACGTCGTGAGACCACGTCGGGTGACGGCGTGGCCGGGGTCTAGGCGTCGCCGCTGCACGGAGGCGCTGGCCAGGTGTGCGCGGTTCGGAGCGCGGAGCACCTGTGGCCGGTCGGGGATGCTCCGGACCGGCAGTTGCCAAGTGACGGCTGACGTCGCACCGCGGGCCACGACGTCGGGAGAGATCAGTTGTATCCCGTAGACGTGCATGGTGTGCCGCAGGCTCGGCGCCGCGCGTTCCCACAGTGCGGACTCCGCGAAGCATCCGGCGGACAGTCGCCACAACTGGCCGCGTCGCACCCAGGTGCCGATGTTCCTCTCGCTGGCTCCGAGGCTGAGCAGCTGTTGGCGCGTGATCACCCCGTGTCGTGCCGCGATGGCGGCGATCACTGGAGCGGGGAGCGTCCGAGGCATGGACAAAGGGTCGCGGGGTCCGGCAGGGTTGCGGGCGCGACGATCCCGATCTGGGGACGCGCCGCGTCCGACGTTGCTGTGGACACGTGCCGGGTGGCGGATTCCCTGCGGTTTTCCGCCTCTGGACGGCTCTGGAACGAGCAATGATCAGAACCTGTGGATGGTCTTCGGCGAGGTGACGTGAAGGGGGCGCACCTCCCGAGCAAGATCTGAAGCCCATGCAAGTTCTGATCAGGGTCGGCGTTGACGCGCCGGCTCGGGAAGGTACGCCCATGCTCAAGGTAGTCCACGAAGAGAACGAGCCCAACCAAGACGGGACCGAGTCGACCGGGTCGTTGCTCGACGCGATCGTGCGCGAGGGCGCCCAGCAGATGCTCGCCGCGGCATTGCAGGCCGAGGTCGCCGCGTACGTCGAAGCCCACGCCGAGCAGCTCGACGAGCACGGCCACCGGTTGGTGGTCCGCAACGGGTTCCACGACCCGCGGGAGGTCGCCACCGCGGCCGGTGCGGTGCCGGTGTGTCAGCCGCGGGTCAACGACAAGCGCACCGATGAGACCACCGGTGAACGGAAACGGTTCTCCTCGGCGATCCTGCCGGCGTGGTCGCGTAAGTCCCCGCGGGTCGCCGAGGTACTGCCGCTGCTCTACCTGCACGGCCTGTCTACCTCCGACTTCAGACCCGCGTTGGAGCAGTTCCTCGGCTCGGACGCGGGTTTGTCCGCGACCACGATCACCCGGCTCACCGCGCAGTGGCAAGACGAAGCGCGGGCGTTCAACAAGCGGGCGCTGACCGACACCGACTACGTCTACGTCTGGGTCGACGGGATCCACCTCAAAGTCAGATTGGAGCAGGACAAGGTGTGCTTGCTGGTGATGATCGGTGTCCGAGCCGACGGCACCAAGGAGCTGATCGCGCTCGACGACGGCCACCGCGAGTCCACTGAGTCTTGGGCCGACCTACTGCGCAGTTGCAAGCGCCGCGGCATGCGGGCCCCGGTCCTCGCGGTCGGCGACGGCGCCCTGGGGTTCTGGGCCGCGGTCCGTGAGGTGTTCCCCGACACCGGGGAGCAGCGCTGCTGGTTCCACAAGATCGCCAACGTCCTCAACTGTCTGCCCAAGTCTGCTCAGCCCGGCGCCAAGGCCGCGCTCGCGGAGATCTGGAACGCCGAGGACCGCGAGCACGCCGAAGCCGCGGTCAAGGTCTTCGCAGCCGACTACGGGGCGAAGTGGCCCAAGGCGGTCGCCAAGATCACCGATGACCTTGACGTGCTGCTGGCGTTCTACGACTACCCCGCCGAACACTGGATCCACCTACGCACCACCAACCCGATCGAGTCGACCTTCGCCACCGTGCGGCTACGCCAACGGGTCACCAAAGGCCCCGGCTCAAGAGCCGCCGGCGTGGCAATGGCGTTCAAACTCATCGAGTCCGCACAAGCCAGATGGCGAGCGGTCAACGCGCCGCATCTGGTCGCTCTGGTCCGCGCCGGCGCAGTATTCGACAAGGGCATCCTCATCGAACGACCCGAGGACACGAGCAAGAAATCAGCAGATCAGCAAGTCGCATGACACGCCAATCCACAGGTCTTGACTATTCCTCCGATTCCCAACGCTACTTTGATGGCGTTCTCGACAGCCTCGCTGTCACCGATCGACGTGATGATCAGGACGCCGGCTATAGC
>JAJAYM010000349.1 GCA_027117675.1 Actinomycetes bacterium
GCGGGGTACCTGTGCGGCGTCGTCCCTGGGATCGGGTCGGATGCCTCGCTAGCCCTCTCGCCTAATGGCCGCTTCCTCTTGGTGTCGTCAGGGAAGACCGACCTCGAACCGGGCGGGCGCGAGTGGGTGTGGCTCGTTGATGTGGCGACGGGGGTGGCTACGCCACAGTCGTTCAAACTCGCGCCGGCGTCCGAGGCATCCGCCGTGCTGCAGACCCGGATGGCGTGGTCGCCTACTGGGCAGATGTTCGCGTGCATCTGTAGCGGACCTGGACGCGCGCAGTTGTGGACCGCCAACATGTCGGAGGTCGAAACAGACCTCGTCGTGAACGGCCTCAGCGGCACCGATGTGGCCCCCACTCAGATCTCCTGGGGGACCGATGGCCTGGTGGCGCGACTGCCTGAACTCGGCGGCGACTGGAGGCTTGTCCCCCCCGGCGACGCGTCAATGGCCGACCCTAAGGAATGGCCAACGATCAGTTCAGTTCTCGCCCCGGATGCCATTGATCTACTGGTGACCGCCGTGGTGATGGGGCAATCCCCCGCAGGGAGGATTCCTCGGCGTGACAAAGGGGTACCGTGAATACTGGATCGTGAACGACGTCCGGGATTGGACCGTCCCATCGGTCAGTGTGAGGCCGGTGATCGGAGCGCTCGGTAACTCGTACTTCACGGTCTTCACGGACTGGAAGGGCGATCCGGTCAACTACGAGGTCGAGAGACTCGACGGCGACGCCGAGACCACGCTCACCACCCTCCCAGCCGGTGCCACGACGATCTCCTTCGCTTCCGACCTCGTCGACTGAAGGTACGGTCGCGCAGGCAGCCACGCTGCCCGCGTGGTGTACTCGGGCGGTGGCCAAGGCTCCGGCAGGTTTCGACGAGTTCGTGGACGCGCGCGGCCTGGTATTGGCGCGCACCGCGTCCCTGCTCGAACTCGACGAAGAGATCGCGCAGGACGCCGTCGTCGCGGCCCTCGCGAAGGCTGCGCGTCGGTGGCGTGCGCTCGCGCGCGACGGCAACGCCGAGACCAAAGTGCGTCACCAACTACACGAACAGGTCATCGGCAGGTGGAGGCGCGAAGGCCTGCTGGACGACATCCCCGACCCGTCAACGGTCGACGCCGACGCAACGATTGAGCGCCAGGCGCTAGCCACTCTGTCGAATCGGCAACGCGCCCTCGTCGTGCTGGTCGCTTACGAGTCACTCAGCACGACCGAAGCGGCCGACCTGCTGCGCTGTTCAGCCGACGCCGTCGCGCGCGATCAGCGCGCAGCCGATGCGCAGCTGCGCACGGCACTCGGCATCACTGACAGCGCATCACTGTTGCCGCTGCTCAATGCGGCCGCGTCGCGCAAGACCCCAGACGGACTGGCCCAGCGCGCGCACGCGGCCTCCCGATCCGGCGGACGTCGTGGATACCTGGCGGCTGCCGTCGCCATCGCGTCAGCGGTAGCCGTGGTCGCTGCAGCCACAGCCTTGGCCCCCGGAGCCGACGACGATCCCGTTGACCCGGTTGCCGCCAACGTCGACCGCTGGGGGATCCCCACGGAGTTACCGCTGGCGCGCGGACTGCCGAGTCTGGCCCAGAAGCCAACCGAGACTGCGTCGATGGCCTATGTCGCGCAGGGCACGCCCGTTGTGGTGGACGCGGAAATGGGTGCCGCCCGCACTGTCCTGGCCGGCAAGCCGCAGCCCGCTTGGTACGACGGCGACATCGGCGGCGTCAAGACTGGGCTGCTCCGCAAAGGACCCCCGTGGACGCAGGCGGTGCTCTCACCGGACGGCGCGTGGCTGCTGCTCGTCCAGGCGCCCCTCCTGGTCGGCCGCGCCGCGTCCGGCATCTTGGACAGCCGCAATGAAAGAACCATTATCGACCCGCCCCCCGGCCCCACGGGAGACCTCTACCTCGTCCGCATCCGCACGGGCGAGGTCACGCCGGTCCCGGACGCCCGCCCGGTCGCGAGCGCGCAGGGCGTCGCGTCAGTCGCCGACACAAATCTCGCGTGGGCCCCGGGGGGCGGCGCGTTCGCGTGTGTCTGTCGCGGACGCATTTCCGTCTATGACCTCGAACCCACGGCGCCCCGCGTCACGCTGCTCTCGGCGTCGACCATCGCGGTCACCGATGTCGCGTGGGGGGCCGAGGGGCTCATCGCGCGACGGACTGACGGCGGTTGGTTCTCGCGCAGCGACGGAGGCAGCGCCGTTGGCCGCATGGGCACCGCCGATGCAGCCGCTGCGTCGATCATCTCGCCGCCGGTCTACCTCAGTGTCGGGGTCACCTCGACGTACGCGCTGGGCGCCGACACCGCTCCAGACGGAGGCCGCTGCGTCCTGTGGGACGCCGACTTCACATTGCCGGTCGAGATCACGCCGGTGCCCGATCGGGACGGCGACCTCTGTACGCCGATCGCGCTGCAACCGGGGCGCGCCGGCGTTCTGCTGACGCTGAGCCCCGACGACCAGAACCCAGAGCCGCTCCCGATTGACGTGGTCTCGGTGGACGCCAGTGGTGCCAGCAGCGTGATCGCCACACTTCCGGCTGGCACCACGACCGCGTCGTACGCCGCGAGCCTGGTGGGATGACGCTGGTCCGGCGATGGCCGAACTTGGCCGAAGCCGGCCCAAGCCGGCCCAACTTGGCCGAAGCCGGCCCAAGCCGGCCCAACTTGGCCGAAGCCGGCCCAACCGTTTGCACTCGGGGGGTGAGAGTGCTAACAATTGGCTAGCACTCTCCCTAGGTGAGTGACAAACCACAGGCGCTGCGTGAGGTCAGTGGTGGTGGGCCGGAAGGGTCGGTCC
>JAJAYM010000350.1 GCA_027117675.1 Actinomycetes bacterium
GACCTCAGGTGGGGAATGCGCACTGATGTCGTCGATCAGGTAGCCCAGGGACGCCACCTCCTGCGCGACTCCGTCGTGGATCTCTCGGGCTAGGCGTTGGCGCTCCTCGGCGGTTGCGAGGCTCCGCACCTCGTCAAACAAGAGGGCGGCCTCAAGCCGTACGGCGTCTGCGTCTGCGGCCTCGGACAACTGAGTGAGCTCATCGACGGACCAGGGCTGGCCCCGACGCTCGACGGCCACCAATCCGACCACGGTGCCCCGGATACTCATGGGGACGATGGCGCCTTGCATGCTGGGGTCGGAGGTCAGGGATCCAGGGGCCGCGATCGCCCGACCCTCGTCCATTGCCCTCGCCCACGGCGTGCCATGCGTGAGATCGGCCGCGAGCTCAAAGTCGGTGCCAGGCCCGGTCGCGAGTGCCAGGGGAGTGCCCCCAGCCCGATAACTGAAGACCCAGCCGCGGGTGATTCCGTGTCGCTCGCGAAGGTCGTCGATGAGGGCGGCACCTAGGCTCACGGCGTCCAGCCCGCCCGAGAGTTCCCGTGCAACGTTGCGTAACTGGGTGAGAAGTCGGGTCGCCTCCAGATAGCTCTCTTCGTCGACTGGCACCTGGATCTGAACCCTCCGAACCCAGGCTGCGAGCAGGCCGACGACGAGTGCGAGCAGCGACCACTGCGCGGCGTCGACGAGGTAGTCCGTAGCGGCCAGGCTCTCTCGGCCGAGCATCCCGGGGGCAATCAGAACCGTGATGGTTGCGCCCGAGGTAATGATCGCGAGCGACCACCCGCCGATGAGCCCCGCTGACAAGGCTGGGGTAACCAGGTACGGCAGCAGCGATGGATCGTAGGGGGCCACCGAGCCGATGATGAGCCCCGCCACCAGCGCTTCGACCGCTGGACGCCAGCGACGGATGGCTCGACTACGAACGGGAAGAACAGCCGCCAGGGCTAGCGCCGTGAGCAGGGCCAACTGGAGGAGCAGGTCATCGGCGGTGCCCGTGAGCGCTGCCACCGTGAAGATCAGGGCGAGCGCCGCAGCTCGTGCGGCAATCTCGAGCCGCTGGTTGTCCAGCTGGCCGAGCACCCGGTCTCGCGTCACCGCCCCACGGTGTCACAGGCCAGTCGTCAACCAATAGTTCTGATCGCGTGTCCTCGTCCAGAAGGTTGGGATCTGGTCAAGTCCTGCCATAAAGGGCTGCTGTGTGATTCCATTTCACCTATGTCTGATCAGTTGTTCTCTTTGGGTGACGTGCTTGCCGCTACCGACCGCAGGCTGGACGCGGGGCTGACGGCAGCTGCGCGGGTCACTCCGACCGGCTTTCATCCCCTCGACACCTACCTTGCCGGTGGGCTCAGAGCGGGGGAACTGACCCTCCTCGGCGGCCCACAAGGGCTGGGAAAGACCACGATGGCGCTGCAAATGCTGCGCAACGTCGTGGTCAGCGGAGGAACCGGTCTCTACTTCTCCTTCGAGCACGACCCCGCTACCGTCCTGGAGCGCTTTGTCGCGATCGAGGCCTCGTCCCGGCACGGCATCGACGCGGTGCCGCTCCGGCGGATTCGGGAGGCGATGGAGAGCATGGACGGGCACACAGGAGGGCTGGCCCAGCGCCTGGCCAATACCCCGGGGGGCGCCGAGGCTGTGGATGCCGTCGAGAAGTACGCGTCTCGCTTGCACATTCAACGATCGAGTGGCGGAGCCACCGACCTGGCCACCATCAAAGCCACAGTGAATCAAGTGATCACCGAGACGGGCACCGCGCCGGTCGTGGTTGTCGACTACCTCCAGAAGGTGCCCGTCCTTGATCGCCCGCTGTCGGAAGAGGACCGAATCACCGCTGTGGCTCAAGGCCTTAAAGACCTTGCGCTTGAGCGCGATGTGGCAGTCTTTGCTGTCGTCGCCTCCGACAAGGAGGGCATCGTCAGCGGTCGGCGCATGCGGGTGCATCACTTGCGCGGCGCTGCGGCACTGGCATACGAGGCTGATGTGGTGCTGGTCATCAACGACAAGTACGACGTCGTTGCCCGACACCACTTGGTCTTCGACGTTGGCAATGCAGAACGTTTTCGCGACTACGTGGTGGTCACGATCGAGAAGAACCGCACGGGGATCGATCGCATCGACCTGGAGTTCCGCAAGCGCTTCGCGCAGGGTCGCTTTGAGACCGAGGGCGCTCCCGTATCTGAGCAACTCGTCGACGAACGCGTCTTCGTCGAGTAGCCCTACGTACCTGGCGTCTGTTCCATATCCAGGTGCTTGGAAAGCAGCCGCGCCAACGTCCTGAGGTCGATGGCCGCCTCGAGTAGGGGGCCAGCCTCTTTGGCTAGCCCCACCAGGGCACCTAGCGAGGCCTCGGTGAACGGCTCATCCCGGTCACGGGAAAGCAAGAGGATCGCCCTGACGTGAGGGACCGGCACGGCCATCAGGTGCGTGCGACTCGCGAGAGGCGTTCCGCGTAGGTCGAGGCGCGCCACGTCGCTGTCTTGAATGAGGACACCCTTGCCCGATGTCGCAATGTTCTCGACGATCCATGCTTCGGGTGAGAGCTGAAGTCGGAACTCCAGGGGTCGCAGACCTACCCCGCCGGCCACTCGCCAGAGTGAGCCATCGGGAACCAGGAGCGCGCCAGCCTCCGCCATGCTGCGCACCACGGCGTCCTCGACGATGACCGTGCCGAGCTCTTCCAGCGTGTAGTAACTCTCCGCTTCCTCCAGCAGCCAGCGAACGGGGTCGCCAGCAATCCGCTCGGGCGCCGCCGCCGGCTCGGGCGCTGGGGTGGGTGTCACTTCAACCGGCTGCCTGTCGGCCGGTTCGCTGTCGGCCGGTTCGCTGACGGCCGGTTCGCTGACGGCCGGTGGCTCGGATGGGTCGAGTCGAATGCTCGTCACGAAGTGCTGATCGGATGACTTCACCGCGCGGTGCCGAGGAAGCTGGGCGCTTCGCGGCTTCTTGGGCACCCAGGTCACTACCGGGAGTTCCGGCTCCGGTTCTGGCTCCGGCTCCGGTTCTGGCTCTGGCTCCGGGTCCGGCGGTTCGCTGAGGAGGTCAGGACCAGCATCGGCCTCAAGCTCTGGAACCGGATCGAGCAACGACTCGTGGCGAGCGGAATCCTTGGCCACCGGGGGAGTGCGCGGGTGCTTGAGAACGATTGCGAGGGCGACTTTGAGCCGCTGAGGGTCGAGGGGGAGCTGGAGCAACTCGACGCCAGGAAGAGCGATTACCTCTGGGTCGTCCCACCCGGGGTCTGAAGTCGCGACCAACAGGACGGGCACCCAGCGACCTTGGGCACGAAGGTCGCCCACCACTTGCTTGGCGTTCTGTGGGGAGCCGAGGTCGAGAACCAGGGCGTCGACACCGACGTCTTCGCCGCTGGCCAGCCAGCCTTCAAGACTGGAGGGCCGGATCTCCTCGACGCTGTGGTCGCTGGCTGAAAAGGCCATCGACATCACGGGGTTACGCGATACCAGCGCTACGCGCGCCATCTGCTACTGCCCGACGATGATCGCGTCGTAGATGTTGATGGCAGCTGGGCCCAACACCACGATGAAGAGGCACGGCAAGATGCAGAAGATCAGGGGGAAGAGGATTTTGACCGGCACTTTTTGTGCCTGTTCCTCGGCCCGCTGGGAGCGCTTGATCCGCATCTCTCTGGCCTGAATCCGGAGGACGTTAGCGATCGGAATACCGAACGCATCCGCCTGGATCATTGCCGTGACGAATCCCTGCAGCTCATCGACATCAGTGCGCTCACCAAGGGCACGCATGGCTTCGCTGCGCCCCATGCCGATCTGCATCTCCTGCAGGACGCGAAAGAACTCATCAGCAAGAGGACCGTTGGTGTTCCGTGCTACCTGAGAGACGGCGGCATCGAAGGCGAGTCCGGCTTCGACGCTGATGGTCAGGAGGTCGAGGGCATCGGGGAGGTCTTTGCGGATCTGGTCGCTTCGGTTGTAGGCCAGCTGATGCAACGCCATGTTTGGGGCGTAGAAGCCGGCAAGTGTGAGGCCGACGGCGCAGGCCAGAGTGGGAAGCAGTCCACCAATCAGTGCTCCGAGGAGCAACCCGAGGATCAGTCCGGCGAACAGACCGAGCACCTTGAAGGCGATGACTCGGTCGACTGTCCAGTTGGGTGGATTGCCAGCGAGGTCGAGCTTGAGCTTGATCCGGTCGGTCTGGTCACCGGCGGTAAACCGATGGCCGATGCTGGTGAGGCGATCCATCGAGGGAGCCATGACACGCTCACCGAATGGCCGGTCGAGCTCGGCCTTCATGTGACTGGGGGCAGAATCCAGGGCCCGAACGGCCGCCAGCGAGCGGTTGACGGCCTGCCGTTCCGAGGTGATCGTGCCGATCGTGGTGAGCAGGATCACGATCGCGATGAAGATCGCGAGGAGCCCGAGCAGGAGCCCTAGTTGCCCATCCATCTCAGACCTCCACCTTGACGACTTTGCGAAGCCACAGACCGCCGACGACTAGGAGAACAGTCCCGGTACCGAGCAACAGCCAACCGAACGCCGTCGTGATCAATGGTTCAAGGTACTCGGGGCGTACCAGAACAAGGTAGAGGGCGAAGACAATAGGAAGCAGGCCCAGGATCCAAGCCGAGAGTCGGCCTTCGGCGGAGAGGACCTGAACCTGGCGGCGCAGCCGCTCCCGTTCACGCAGGGTGGCCGAGACAGTCGTCAGCACCTCGGCCAGGTTTCCACCCACCTCGCGCTGAATGCGGATGGCCATGACCACCCAGGCGAAGTCGACGCTCTGCATCCGCTCGGCGATGCCATCCAACGCGTCCTCGAGGTCAACGCCCAGCCGAGTCTCGACCAGTGCCCGGTTGAACTCAGTCGAGATCGGCGGCTTCCCCTCACGCACTACGGTGTCAACAGCTTGAGGCATTGAGTAGCCGGCGGAGAGGCTGCCGGCCATCAGCTGCAAGGTGTCCGGCAGGGCGGCCATGAAGGCCTTTCGCCGCTGCCCTGCCTTGAACGTCAGATACATCCACGGAAGTACCATGCCGAGCCCGATGGCCACCAGCGTCAGCAGAAGCCGGCCGCTGGTCAAGAGGAAGGCGACGAGGCCGGCACCCAGCGTGATTCCAACGTGGATGAGCAGCCACTCGGCCGGCTTCAGTGGGACAGCGGCTGACTCCAGTTTTGCGCCCAGGGTCGACTCGAAGTCTCGCCGAGCCACGACACGTCCGGCGAACTCCACGGCGCTTCTGGCCACCTGGGTATCGCCGAGAACGGTCGTTTCCTGTTCCTTAACGGGAGCCTTGCCACCCAGGGTGTAGATCGAGAGTCGGCGTCGCACGCCGCCGCTCTGATTGCGTTCGGGGTTGGTCCCGGCAGCGATCGCGATGTACAAAATGATGAACATGGCGACGAACACGGCGCCGACGGCCAGCCAGATCACGTTGTTCGCCAACGTTGTCAGCGGGCCCGGGTCTGCGGTGGGCAACGGAGGCGGCACGTCGTCTGGGCCGGCAGCCAGGGGAGCTCCGAGCACTACTTGCGCAGCGTCGGTGACCGGCGCTCCATCGACGGGGATGGTGGCTGTGAGGGTGCCAGACGTCTGGGTGTAGCCATCGGGGAGGTCGGCGGTCATCAGGAAGCGGTTCGACAGGGTGGTCGCAGCCTGGTCAAACGCTTCGGCTAGCTGCTCGGTGTCGGCGGCCTCGTAGACCGTTCCATCAGTGGCGACGGCGATGTCGGTGAGTGCTGCGACCTGCTCGGTGCTGTCACCGAAGGAGACGACATCGAACCGCGCATCAGATTTCTTCGCCGCCTTGGTCGCCTCTTCGATGGTTGCCGCACTGCCGCGGTCGGCGCCGTCTGAGAGCAGCAGCGCGGAACCGACGTCTGCTGAGAGCAGCTCGACGGCTGCCACTACTACGGCGTCGTAGAGCACTGTCTGCGGAGCGGTGGTCAAGCCATCGATGGTGTCGAGCAAGTTCGATCGGTTGGTGGTCGGCGGAACCTGAAGCTCGGCAACGCTGTCGAACGTCACCAGTCCGATCTCGACCTCGCTGGGAACGGCGCTGACGAACTGTCGTGCCGCATTTTGTGCTGCTGCCAGCTTCTCGCCGGCCATCGAGTCGCTGGTATCCATGACCAGGAGCGCTGTTTGGGTGACGTCGTCAGCATCAGAAAGGGATTGCACGCTTGGATCGAGCGTCTGACCTTCCAGCGAAACTGAAGCGTCGTCGGTTTCGATCGTGGCGCCCGTGGGGACGCCGTCCAACGTGACTACGAAGCTCAGTTGACCGTCGGCGACCTCGACGTCTCCGATCGTCGAGCTGGCGGCGGCAAACGCCGGGCCAGCTGAGGCGATCAGGAGCAGCGCACCTGTCGCGGCGCCGGTGATGATCCGACGCACGCTCATCGCCCCGCGAACTTCTCGAAGGCGAAGATCGAGGGGTCTACCTGGACTCCACCGGCCGCCAACTTGTCGACGAACTTCGGCCGAAGCCCAGTGGACTTCAACGTGCCCATCGAACGTCCATTCTCGTCAAAGCCCGCCCCGTGATCGAAGAGGAAGAGGTCCTGGAGAGTGATCACGTCACCCTCCATGCCGACGACCTCAGTGACGTGGGTGATGTGGCGGGTTCCATCCTTGAAGCGGGTCTGCTGCACGACGAGGTCGATGGCGCTGGACACCTGCTCGCGGATCGCGCGAACGGGAAGGTCGACCCCACCCATCAGCACCATCGTCTCGACCCTGGCGAGTACATCGCGCGGAGTGTTGGCGTGCACAGTGCAGATGGATCCGTCGTGACCGGTGTTCATGGCCTGGAGCATGTCGAGCGCGGCGGAGTCACGAACCTCACCAACCACGATGCGGTCGGGGCGCATACGCAGCGAGTTGCGAACCAGGTCGCGGACCTTGACCTCACCCCGACCTTCGATGTTCGGCGGACGAGCTTCAAGGCGAAGCACGTGGTCTTGGTGCAGCTGAAGTTCGGCGGCATCCTCGATGGTGACGATGCGCTCATCTTCGGGGATGAACGAGGAGAGCACGTTGAGGGTGGTGGTCTTTCCGGCACCGGTTCCACCGGAGACGAGGATGTTGAGCTTTCCTCGGACGCAAGCATCGAGGAAGTCAGCGACCGTCCTGGTGACCGTCCCGAAACCGATCAAGTCCTCGATGCGGTAAGGGTCGGCGGCGAACTTACGAATTGTCAGGAGTGAACCGTCGAGCGCCAGCGGTGGCACAACTGCATTGACACGGCTGCCGTCGGGCAGGCGAGCGTCGACCATCGGGCTCGACTCGTCCACCCGGCGTCCTACTCGCGCGACAATCTTGTCGATGGTGCGACGCAGGTGGTTCTCGTCGTTGAACTCGCCCTCGGTCTTGTAGATCCGGCCAGCGCGCTCAATCCAGATGTCTGAGCTGCCGTTGACCATGACTTCGGTGATGTCGGGGTCGCGCAGGTACGGCTCAAGAGGTCCGTAGCCCAAGATGTCGTCGGCGATCTCTTGCGAGAGACGGGCCCGGTCAGGAGTCGTAAGGGGGGTGTCCTCCTGGCTGAGCACCTCCTGCAACGTCTGTCGGACTTTTTGCTCGAGTTCGCTCTGCGTCTGCCGCGAGTCGTAGAGCTGGGGTCCGAGGTTGTCGAGCAACGCCTGATGCACCTGGCGCTTGAGGTCGGCGAACGGGTCGCTGGTCTTACGCTTGGCTGCCGGCTTTCCGGTCAGCGTGTCGTCGGCCTCGACGTGATCGGTTGGTGCCTTCTGTCGGCGTGCTTCGGCGAGGCGGTCTGCCAGACTCATGAGGTCTTGGCCTTCCTGCGGAGGAGACCGCGGCGGTCGCTGCGGAGCTCGGGCGGGATGGATGAGTCGTGGTGGTGGCCGGTGAGCACGAACTTCTCGGCGAACTGCCGGATCGCCATGCTGACCGGGTGCTTGGGGCTGTCGTAGATGATCGGCACACCCCGGTTGATGGCGGCCGGAACGTCTCGCGAGCTGGGGATCTGAATCGAGATCGGCACCCGAAGTGTCTTCTCGACCTCGTTCAGCGCGAGGCCCACTTTGGAGTCTGACCGGTTGAGCACGACTGCCCACTTCTCGCGCGGGAAGTTGATTTCCTCGAGTGTCTCCAGCGTCAGCTTGAGGTTCTTCAGCGCCGGGATGTCGAGCGTTGCGATCAGCGCGATGAGGTCGCTCTGGTCCAACGCTTCGAGCACCTGCTCGTCGAAGGCCGGCGGAGTGTCGACCACGACGTAGTCGAACTCTTGCTTGAGAATCGCCAGAATCTGACGCACGAGGTCGGCGGTGATCCCGCGGTTTGAGCCAGGATCGAGCGGTGCTACCAACGTGTGAAGTCCGGGGATGTTGTTGTGCGGGGTGAGCAGTGACTCAACCGATCCCCAGTCGATTCCGTCGCCGAGCGCTACGGCGTCAGCGATGGTGTGGGCTGGGAACAGCTGCAGTGCAATGGCTACGTCGCCAAACGATAGATCGAGGTCGACCAGGCATACCCGGTTGCGTCCACCCTCGGCCAAGGCCACGGCCAGGTTCGTCGAGAGCGTCGTCTTGCCGCAGCCGCCCTTTGCCGAGAAAACGGTGACCAAGACGCCGTGGTCAAGGTCTTCGTCGGGCAGGGAGGCCCCCGGAACCGTCTCGCGCATCGACTGGGCCAGGGCCTTGACACGCTTCACCGCGGCGTTGATGCCCGGAAGATCGCGTTCCTCGACCACCTCGCGGACGCCGGCGCGCAAGGCGTCGGCGAGCACCGAGGTGTCGACCCTGCGGCGTACCAGCACCACGCCCATGCTCGGGCGGGTGAGGCGCATCGCAGAGGCAAGCTCCAGGGCGCTTTCGAGGTCGACCGACGCCCCGACCACTACGGCGTCTTCACCGAGGTGGGTGTCGAGGTGTCGCCGCAGCGCGTCGAGGGTGGGAAGTACCACCGTGTCAGCGCCGAGGGCCGAGCGAAGCGTCTCTGCGGCGCTCGGGTCGTAGTCGAGGATCGCGGTTATCATCGCCGGAGGTCCGTCGGTGTGGTGATGAGACCGGTACGCGTCTGGGTTCCGTCTCCGAGTAGCCCGAAGTAGAGAGCGCCGTTCGCCTGAGCGTTGATGATCCGTTGAGCCTGGACCTGATCGGTCTCCAGAGTCAGAATCGCCTGCGGGATCTCCGACGTTGTCGACTCACCGGTGTCGGTGGTGGTCACCTGAGTGGCGAGAGTGGTTGCTCCCGTTCCCAAAACGTTCAACTTGGGGATGATCACCATGGTGTCACCTGCGTCGTCGGTCCAGAAGATCGTGACGTCTGATCCCGGGGCTACGAAGCCGGCGACCCGCTCGGGGTCACCCAGCTGCACCGACATCGCGAGCTTGTCCTTGGGAACACTGAGCCCAGAGGCGCTGGAACCGGGCGGCCCGAACATCTGTGCGAGCACCTGCTGCCCCGGGAAGATCGGGGCTAGCGCCACCTGGTCAGAGATGAGCGTGATGTCGCTCAGCACACCGACGGGTGCGGCCGAGGCCGGCACGGTCGCAATCTCGAAGGCACCGTCGTTGGAGGCGTCAGCTGCCGTGGTCCCTGGCGCGACTTGTTGCGTGGCAACGAGTACGTCAACGGGCTCGGCGGCACCAATGGCTTCCTCCTCAAGGTTGTTCACGTAGAGGAAGATGAGCACCGTGCCGAGCGCGGCGACCACCAGAGCGGCAATGAGCAAAAGTGTTCTACGTCCCATACGACCTCTATCGGAGTGTGGAGCCGGCGGTTGAGGGAACAAGGCGGACAATTTCCAACACAGCGGCAAAGAAAGCTGCTCTGAGCCGTCGTGCCTGCATGGTTAATCCCCTGAGTTCCCCGGTGCGACGTCTGCCGCTAGGGACGAATCGTGCCATGGGCCCCTGTCCGTTACGCGAGGGCCTGTCCCATCTGTACCTAGTAGTTAATGACTAGTTCCCACGGCTAGCCCCCGGAGACGGTCGCCACGACTGACGCGCGCACGTGCGGATGAGCCCAAGCCAGACCAGTGCGGTACCAGTGCAGTGCACTTAACAACAGCACGGGAACGGCACCCAGCAACGGCAGCCACCAGGCGCCGGAGTAGGCCAGCATCAGAAAGAAGAGACTGGTGAAGGTCGTCACGAGCGCGAAGCGCAGCGATTGAGCGGCCATCACTCCGGGGGTGGCCGGGGTGTCTCGCGGCCCCTGGAGGTCAGCGCGGTGAGGATTGCGCAGTGATGAGCGCATCCCGAGTGCGACCACCAGGGCTGCGCAGCAAAGCGCCGACATCATGGCCGCCGTGATCTCGGAGATCGCGTTGGGTGGCTGCGCGCGCAGCGATCCACCGATGAAGGCGGACAGCACCGCACCCATGGCCACTTCGAAGAAGACCAACGACTTCGACAGGTAGGCGGGTGAGGCCCAGCCGGGAAGGGTCGAGAGCCAGACCGCTCCGGTGGAGTCGAGGGTGAAGGCATTGATCCCGAAGAGCAGACCCGCACCGGCGGCGATGAGGCCGGGAACCAAGATGAGTGACTGCCATGTCATGCCGGCAAACGCCGACACCACGCCGGGCACCACGACCAAAACCAGCACACCTCGACGCAGTGGCGTCGACCTCCAGATACTGGCGTGGTCGACGGCCAGCAATGTGAAAAAGACGCTGCTGGACCATCGCCGGCGTGGGAGCGATCGTGAGCTGGTTCGGTCGGCGTGATCGCCCGTGCGTCTCAGTGCCCAGCCGGTGATCGCGTCACCGGCTCGCAACAGGATGGCTCCGGCGAGCACGAGGACGCCCACGACCCGCAGCCAGTTGACATAGTCGCCTTGGTACCCGTCGAACGCGCCGACCAAGACATACCTCGTCGGTGCGTTGTCCAGAAGCGGTATGACGTTATCGGTCCAGAAGACGAGTAGCGCGGCGAAGATGACGAGCGCACCGGCGATGTTGGTCGCCAGTCGCCCGGCGTAGGACTGCCGGATACCCATCACCAGCCAACCGATGGTGTGACCGGCGATTGTCACAGCGCCGATGAAGGCGCTGACCGTGAGTAGAGCGCGCGACGTTGGGCCTAAGGCGATATCGCCGGTGGAGAAGCCGGTGATGATCAGCAGGGCCACGACGTTGATCGCCCAGGCCAGGTTCACCGGTGCTAGCACCAGGGTTCCCCTAAAGACCGCCGCGGGCTTGACGTTGTAGCCGACGAGCTGCCCCGCTGGGTAGAGCTCGTACCCGCCACCGGAAACCAGTGGAGCCAGTACTGCCAGCACGACGAACCCCACGTAGAAGGTGGGGGTCGCCAGCGACAGTCGGAAGGTCTGTTCGTCAGGCAGGGGCTGCATCCCCATCAGCCCAGCGATGATGAGCACGACCGGGAGGACCGTGATGGCGGTGATGGCCACGCGCAGTGGCCGTGAGCGAATCATTCGCCACCGCAGCTCGAGCATGGCGAGCAACTGTGAGTTGGCCCCGATCTCGCCCGCTGCTTTCATGAGGTGAGCAGTGACCGGTAACGCGCCGCCCCGGATTCGCCGGCAAGTTCTGATGCTGGGGCGGCTGCGACGACCCGCCCACGCCGCAAGACGACGGCTTGCTCGCAGGCTTGAACGGCGAGGTCGAGCAGGTGCGTCGAGACCAGTACGGCTGATCCAGTGGCGCGTAGTTCGGCGATGACGTCCATGGTCGCTTCGACGCCGAGTGGGTCAACCCCGTCGAAAGGTTCGTCGAGCAGCATCACCTCCGGCTCGTGGAAGGCAGCGAGTACCACCGACATCCGTCGCCCCATGCCGTGTGAGAAGCCCGCGGTGATCCGGTCAGCTACCCCGAGAAGATCGAAGCGGTCGAGTAGGTTTTCGGCCCGCTTCTCCCACCCAGGGCCAATGGCCCGCATCGTGGCGGCCAGCTGCAGATGCTCCCAGGGGCTTGCTCGTGGGATGAGCCCGCCGACGTCTGGGCAGTATCCGACCTTGGTGCGGGCGCGATCTGGGTGGCGCACGGCGTCGATGCCGGCAACGAAGACTGTTCCGGTGGTGGGAGGCAGGACGCCCGCCAGGACCTTCAGCGTGGTGGACTTCCCAGCGCCGTTACGCCCCACCAAGGCGAGGGTCGCCCGCGCCGGCACGGTCAAGTCGAAGCCGTCGACAGCCAGGACCGGCCCGAACTCCACGGTCAATCCGCGGGTTTCCACCACTGCGCTCATCGTCCCCCCATCGGCAGTTCCAACCACCAGGTTGATGGGCTACCGGTGGTCTGCGCAACCGGAACGCCAGCTAGCCGTCAAGGCCGAGCCCGACGATGCCGAGGAAACCTGCGTGAGTACCACTTTGTCATGCGGCCAGTGCGGCGCCCCGATGCGTGCGGAGCAGGACTGGTGTTCGCTCTGCTACGCGACGGTCGAAGCGACGTTCGACCCCTTGACGGCGCCCTTGGACGAGGTCGAGGGCTACGCGGAGATACCTGCGCCGATCAGCCCAGCGCCGATCAGCCCAGCGCCGATCAGCCCAGCCCTGAAGCCGCTTCCGCCGACAGTTGCTGAACCTGCCGTTCCCGCGGAGGAACCGACGATCGCGGTCAGCGAGCTCGATGTCATGTTCTCGATGCTGGCGGCCGAACACCGGCAGAGTGATCCGACCGCCCGGATTGCTGAGCGACTGGAAGACAGGTCGACGCGGATCGCCGTGATGGTCGGCGGCACGGTCCTGATCGGCGCCGTGCTGTTCCTCATCCTTACCGTTCTGGGTGGCCTGGTCTGAGGCCGATACGCTCGAGCCGTCCACCTCATCACGCACGGCCTGGAGCATTCATGAGCGAGCAGACGTCGTCGACCATCGTGATCGAGGCGACGGCGGCTGCCGTGATGAGCGTGATCGCCGATCTTGAGTCATACCCAGAGTGGACGGGTTCGGTGCGATCGGTCGAGGTGCTGGCTCGCGATGACGACGGACGGCCCACGCGCGCGACGTTCGTGCTCGACGCCGGAGTGGTGAAGGACACGTACACCCTGCAGTACACGTGGAGCGGCGCGGAGTCGGTTAGCTGGACGCTGGTAGAGGCGCAGATGCTGACCGCGATGGACGGCAGCTACCGGCTGACTGACCACGGTGAAGCCGGGACTGGCGTCGAGTATGTGCTGACCCTTGACCTGAAGATGCCGATGATCGGCCTGTTGCGCCGCAAAGCCGAGAAGGTGGTCACCGATACCGCGCTGAAAGAGCTGAAGCGCCGGGTCGAAGGGGCTGTCTGACCTCGTCACTGCACCTGCTGCGCGACGACTAGGCTCGCCTGTCAGGGAGGTGCCCACGTGCGAGTTGTTCTGTTTACCGGCAAGGGTGGCGTGGGCAAGACGACCCTCGCTGCGGCGACGGCGGCACGAGTTGCTGCCGATGGTCGCAAGACGCTGGTGCTCTCAACAGACCCGGCCCACTCACTGGCTGACGCGCTTGCCTGCGGGGTTGAGGCAGAACCGACTGAAGTGACGGCTGGGCTCTATGTCGGGCACGTCGACAC
>JAJAYM010000351.1 GCA_027117675.1 Actinomycetes bacterium
GATCCGGGCTGGGTGTCCGAGAGCTCGGAAGAAGTCGGCCTTGGCGCGGTAGAGCGGAATGGGCACGGGTACACCGATCTTGAAGAGTTGAAGAACTCTTCAAGTATACGCACGCCGGCCTGAGTTGTCTCCCGCGTGAGGACAGGGATTGTTGCGTGAGCGCGGGTGAATGCGTCGTTCTTGGGGGTTGGGGTCAGCGGACGAGGGCAGCGCCCTTGACGACGTGGCGCATCTGACTGGCGAACTGGGTGAGGTCGCTGAGCACCTCTGCCGCGTCCGTCGATCGCGCGTCGATGCCGGCGTCGACCTCGATGGCCACCAGATCGGCGTAGCGACCTGGCTCCAGGATGCCGACCTCGTCGTTGTCGAGACACTCCGATGCCCAGAGGGTGGCCGAACGAATCGCCGCGATCGGTGTCATTCCGAGCTCGACGTGTTTAGCCAGTTGGTGAACGTTCATTCCGTGCGGATAGATCCCCGAGTCGGTGCCGAATCCGATCCGGACGCCCAGCCCCAGCGCTCGGCGGAAGGCGTCCCGCTGCGTCTCGGTCGTGTCGATGACCTTGCGCATCGTCGCCTCCGGCCATTCCTTCTTACGGCCTTCCTCTTCCATCCAGTCGCCAGCCCAGACGTCGGCGACCAGGTAGGTATCGCGGTCGGCCATCAACGCGAGTGCCTCGTCGTCGGCGAATGATCCGTGCTCGATCGACCTGACGCCGGCCCGGGGGGCAAGCTTGATACCTTCGGCGCCGTGCGCGTGAGCGGCGACCACGGTGCCGTAGTTGGCAGCTTCGTCGACGGCGCCCCTAATCTCGTCCTCGGTGAACTCTGGGGCTCCCGGGTTCGTCCCTGGTGCCAGTACTGCGCCAGTGGCAATGACTTTGATGAAGTCGGCCCCGCCGGCCATGATGCGGCGTACCGCGCGGCGCACCTCGTCGACGGAGTCGGCGACGCCGAGGCGCATCGCGTCTGGGACGCCGACGTCCGGAGTGAACCCCGTGACCTCACCGCCGCCACCGGTGCAGGTGACGTAGGCGCCGGCGCAGTGCATCCGCGGTCCGACGATCCAGCCGTTGTCGATCGCCTTGCGCATCGAGACGTCGGTGAAGGCCCGGAAGCAGCCGACGTCTCGCACCGTGGTGAAGCCGGCCTCGATGGTGCGCCGAGCATTGTGCACGCCGACGAGGGCGTCGTCGGCCTGGCTCTCCACCAGGAGGTCGCCGTAGGAGCCGGACTCCTCGATACCGGCGAGGTGGGTGTGCAGGTCGATCAGCCCGGGGGTGACGACGCAGCCGGTGAGGTCCAGGATCGGGCCCTCCGGCGTCACGGCGTCGCCGGCCAGGACGTCGGCGACTCGGTCGCCGTCGAAGACGAGCGTGACGTTCGGCGTCACCGTGCCAGTGACGACGTCGACGAGCCAGCCGCAGTGGGCCGCGACGAATGGGTCTCCTGCAACGAGTCGGGTCATGGCTGCGAGCCTGCCACAGCCAAGGTGCGAAGGGGAGACTCCGGTCGAGCCCCCAACCCCGCACTGAGTGGGTTCACCGCCCCTGGGAGGGTCCTGGGAGGGCGGCCAAGTCACACGTTGCGAGAAGTAGGGCTAGCGGACGCAGTAGCGAGCGGCTTGCGCCCACCCTGCGCCGAGGGGGCCGACACAGATCGTCACATTCGGCAGCGCGTCGGCCGCTGCCCTGATGTCGGGCACCTCCGCGCCGTTGGCGACGAGAAAGAACCGCTCGACGAAGGGCGCCATCTCGAGGTCGGACAGTGAGTCTCCGACGGCCACAGCGTCGGACGCCGTCAGGCCTCGCCGCTCCAGATCGACAGCGACACCAGCACCCTTGCTGATGCCGCGCGCCATCAGGTGGTAGATGTGCGGCGGGCCGTCGAGGCCGCCCATCACGGTGCTGTTCAGTCGTCCGTTGTCGGCCAACACCAACCAGCCGAAGCCCTCAGCATCAAGCCACTTGTTAACCACATCGACGTCTACCAGTCCATGCGTCATCACATCCGTCTCGTGCCCTAGGTGCCACGGCGCATGGTGCTCGAGGCGCCCGTCACACTCGGCCAGCAGCGCGTCAATCAGCCCCAAGGACTCCAGCTGGGCGACGAGTGGCCCAGCAAACTCCTGAGGAGTCTCGCCGGTCAAGATGCTTGAGCGGCGACCGTGGTCCCAGCCGATGATCGCGCCCATCTCGGCGATGAAACCGTCGGCCCCGAAGATGCGGGCGGCCTCCTGCAGCTGCGCGCGGGTGCGCCCAGAGACGAGCGAGAGCAGCACTCCCGCATCGTGCAGCGCAATCAGGGCCTCGGTCGGATCCAGCGTCGTCGAGCGGTCGGCGGCGCGCACGAGGCAGCCGCCCGGGCCGACCATGGTGCCGTCGAGATCGCTGTAGAGGATGCGCGTCGTCATCGCCCCTGCAACCTGTCGTCGCCGACGACCGTCAGCAGTGGTGGGCGCTCAAGGGCCGTGACGTCGTGCGTGATCGGACGGTAGCTGGACGCGTCGCGCACGAACTGCGTCAACGTCGCTTCGACGGTCTCAAGTTCTCCATCCTGGTGCCGACGGACCAGCGCCGTCTGCCATATCTCGGCAGCCATCCGGCCGAGACGTAGGTCGTCGTGATGGCGGTGTCGCCGTTCCCCGAGGTCGACCTGGGCCATCGCGTCCAGCCCGACGGCCCCTAGCGCGTCGATGAGCAGGGCGATTTCGACGCCGTACCCGGTGGCGAACGGAAGCCGCTCGAGCAGGTGGCGGCGGGCGGCGTACTCACCAGCCAGCGGCTGGACGAAGCCGGCCAGCTGCGGCCAGTGCAGGTTCAGCAGGGGACGGGCCACCAGCTCGGTGACGCGTCCGCCACCGGCCGGATGCACAACAGTTCCATCGGCGAATGGCCGGTCGTACATGGCCTTCACAAAGTGGACGGACGGGTCGGTCAGGAGTGGGCCCATCAGTCCGGTGACGAATGAGGAGTGGAAGTTGAGCAGATCGGCGTCGACGAAGACCACGATGTCACCCGTTGTCGCTGCGAGCGAGCGCCAAAGCGCCTCACCCTTGCCAGGCACCGATGGCACGCTGGGCAGAACCTCGTCGCGGTGGACGACGCGCGCGCCGGCAGCGCGAGCAACGGCCGCCGTAGCGTCGGTGGAGCCGGAGTCGAGGACGACGACCTCGTCCACGATGGGCCACGCAACATCCATCAGGTCGTGGCGGACGGCGTCGACGATGCGGCCTACGGTCGAGGCCTCGTCCAGAGCGGGGAGGACGACGCTGACCGACGTGCTGCCCTTTGCGGCGCGGAGGAGGTCGGCCGGCCAGTCCGCGGCACGCGTCGACCGGCGCTCGAACCACTCCTGCACTGCCGGCTCCATCAGGTCTCCATCAATCGTCGGGGTCCGTCTCGCTCGTTGGACCGAATTTCCGGCCTTCGGACGTCGTCCGTTACCCTCCTAACATTGAGCCTCGCCGATCGCGGGACTCTGCACAAATCAGTAGACAACTTCATACCGCTCATCAAGCGGGGCAGAGGGAACGGCCCGCTGAAGCCCCGGCAACCCCCCGTACACGCGGAGACGAACTCTTCGTGAAGCCTTCACGGGCGGCGTACGGGCGAGGTGCCAAATCCGCCCTGACGCCGCCCGGCGCCAGGAGAGATGAGGAGATCTCCGCATGACCGCATCCATCGATGCCGCAGCCACGCCTGCCTCACCTGCCTCACCGGCCTCGTTTGGCCCCGCGCGCGAACTTGTCTGCCGCGCCTGTGGGGCCACCTTCCCGCTCGGCGACTCATACGCCTGCATGGAGTGTTTCGGACCGCTGGAGATCGGCTACGACTTCGACACCCTCACCCACGCCGACATCGAGACCGGGCCACAGTCAATGTGGCGCTACGCCCCGCTGCTGCCGGTGCCATCGGACGTCGCAACGCGTCGCAACCTCGGCCCTGGCATGACCAAGCTGGTCAAGGCCGACAATCTGGCGGCAGCGCTCGGCATGAAGACGCTCTGGGTCAAGGACGACAGTGGTAACCCGACGCACTCGTTCA
>JAJAYM010000352.1 GCA_027117675.1 Actinomycetes bacterium
CCACGAGCGTGACAGAGGTGACCGGTTGCGACCAAGCCCCCACCACAGTCGCGAAGCCTGCACCCGTCAGTAGTCCCGCGACCATGCCGATCGCCCTCATGGGCGCAGTGGACGCCTCGATGGACGCAGGTTCCGCTGCCCTCGCCTTGCTGATCTGCTCACCGGCGCCGAGGAACGCCGCTGCCTTGTACGTACCGTGCAGCACCATGTGTGCGATTGCGGCCAGCGGAGCGCCGATCGCCACGAGCCCCAGCATGAACCCAAGCTGCGCGCAGGTCGACCACGCCAGGCGAGTCTTGACGTCAGGGCGAACCAGCTTGCGCGGGAAGAGAACGATGGCCGAGCCGAACCCGACCACAGCGAGCAGCACATCTGCGCCAGTGGTGAGGGTCCAGACCGGCTGCAGCGTGAGCAACAGCACCACCGGTGCATTGACGATGCCGGCGTGTAGCAGCGCGGAAACTGGAGCCGGTGCTACGACGCTTTGAACCAGCCAGCGCGAGAAGGGCCACAGCCCTGACCGAGCGGCGGCTGCTACAAACAAAGCAACTGTCGCGACAGGCAGCGCGAGTGCAGTGGGGTTGGCTGCGGCCCAGACTGAGACTGCCGCCACCGATGACTCGCCGCTGGCACCGACCAGGGTCAGGGACGCGATCACCAGTGCTGCGTCCGATGCCAGCCTGGCACGCCACAGTCGCCGTACAGCGTCGGCGGTTGCATTCACCCGGTCGTGGTGGCCAAGCAGCACAGCCAAGGCACGCCCGGTTGCGACCCAGGCGACTGCGATGACCAAGAGGTTTCCGCTCGCCACGACTACCAGAGCAGATGCGGCAGCCAAGAGGAACGCCCGGCTGTACTGCGCTGCCCGTACATCGCCGTCCAGGTGTCGGCGCGAGAAAACCGCGAGGACAGCAACTACCCCCGTCGTGTACAGCAGCACGAGTCTGGTGAGCGGTGAAGGAACACCGGTGAGGACGACGATCACACTGGCGAGGAAGGCCACTGCGCTGGCCACCGCTGTGGCCAACAGTGCCCACCGATGCGCTGGCAACAGCGCCGCAACCGCGAGGATTAGGGCCGGAGTGAGAGTCACTAGTTCGTTCATGGCTGCAGTAGAACACATGAAAACTATTTCGCACAATCTCTTTCGCGTGTCTTGGACTCTCTTGCAGTGAAGCTGACACCGCTGACGCCCGAACTGGGCACATGGCAGGGTTGCCGCCGTGACTGAACCATCCCCTTCCCCAGACCCGGCTGAACGGGCGACTGCGCAGTTCGACGATCTGTTGGCAGCCAACCGTCGTTATGCCACGGCATATCGCGACTCCGGCCTTGCGGCCACCGCCACTCGCGGGCTAGCCGTTCTCACATGTGTGGACTCGCGCATTCATATTCTTCCCATGCTGGGGCTGCAGGCCGGCGACGCGAAGATTCTGCGCAATGCCGGGGCACGCGTCACCGAAGACGTCCTGCGCACGCTGGTGCTGGGCCGCTACCTGCTGGGCGTCCACCGAGTCATGGTGATCGCACACACCGGTTGCCGCATGACGGCCGATGACGAGGTCGACGTCCACAAGGCGATCTCTGGTGCTGGGGGCCCTGACACCAGGAGCCTCGCGTTCTTGACCACCAGTGATGCGCGACGCGGTTTGAGCATGGATGTCCAACGACTCCGATCGTGGCCATTCCTGAAGGACGTCACCGTCGGCGGTTTCCTGTTTCACCTCGAGACCGGGCTACTCGAGCCCGTCAAGGAACTTTAGCTCGACTTTCGGTTGTACGCCCCAGACCCGTAGGACGCGACGTCGAGAGCAACTCCGAAGAACACCAGGAACCAGCCGAAGCCGGTGACCTCCTGAACCGGGGCCCAAGCGATCGCCCAAAAGAGCGCCGTCCACGGCAAGAAGATCAGGCCGAGCGCCTTCAACCAGAAGCCGTCGATGGACCGGCTCACCTCGTCAGTGAAGATCCAGGCGAAGAGGAACGCGACACGGGGACCGACCAGCCCCATCAGGGCGACAATGCAGCACATGCGCGCGACCTTATCGGGTCAAGCGTCGATCCGTGCCCGGTCCAGATTAGCGGCGCCTTCGATGATGAAGTCTCGTCGGGGCGCGACCTCGTTGCCCATGAGTAGCTCAAAAACCCCGGAGCCCTCTTCGGCGTCGGCGAGGGTGATCCGACGCAGCGTGCGGCGCCGCGGGTCCATCGTGGTCTCACGCAACTGCTCTGCGTCCATCTCACCGAGCCCCTTGTACCGCTGGATCGGTTGCTTGATCCGCTTGCCCTTCTTCTCGAGGGCGGCGAGCAGCGCCTTCATCTCGGCATCGCTGTACGCGTAGAGGTAGTCGTTCTTCTTGCCGCCACCGGTGACGACCTCGATCCGGTGCAGGGGGGGCACCGCCGCATAGACCCGGCCCGCCGCCAACATCGGCCGCATGTAGCGGTGGAACAGGGTGAGGAGCAACGTGCGGATGTGTGCGCCGTCAACGTCGGCGTCAGTCATGATGATCACCTTGCCGTAGCGCACGGCCTCGGCGTCGAACGTGCGCCCCGAACCGGCACCGAGCACCTGGATGAGCGACGCACACTCGGTGTTCTTGAGCATGTCGGCGACAGATGCCTTCTGAACGTTGAGGATCTTGCCTCGGATCGGCAAAAGCGCCTGGAACTCAGACGACCGAGCGAGCTTTGCGGTGCCGAGTGCGCTGTCGCCCTCAACGATGAAGATCTCGGTGCGTTCGACGTCGTCACTGCGGCAGTCGGCCAGTTTGGCTGGCAGAGACGATGTCTCCAACGCATTCTTGCGGCGCTGGAGCTCTTTGGACTGCCGCGCCGCGATCCGAGCTCGTGCCGCACCGGCTACCTTCTCCAAGATGGCGCGCGCTCTGGTCTTGTCACCACGCTTGGTCGAGGTGAGCACCTTCGTCAGCTCGCGGTGGACGACGTGCGAAACGATCCGCGTCGCAGCTGAGGTGCCGAGTACCTCCTTGGTCTGCCCCTCGAACTGCGGTTCAGCCAACCGAACGCAGACCACAGCCGTGAGCCCTTCAAGAACATCGTCCTTGATAACTGGGTCGTCATTGACCTTTAGCAACTTCGCTGCCCGCAGTTGCTCGTTGACAGTACGCACCAATCCTCGCTCGAACCCGGAAACGTGCGTTCCGCCTTTGGGCGTCGCGATGATGTTGACGAAGCTGCGCACCGTGCTGTCGTAGCCACTCCCCCAACGCAGCGCGATCTCGACGGTGAGTTCACGCTCGACCTCGGTCGGCGTCATGTGGCCCTTCGTGTCAAGGACCGGAACCGTCTCGTGAAAATGTCCAACTCCGTGCAGTCGAACAACCTCGGCGACCGCCTCGTCGGTGCTCAAGAACTCGACGAACTCGGCGATGCCACCATCGAAATGACACGACTCAACCGCCACGTCGTCAGTGCGCTCGTCGTGCAGGTGCAGGGTGAGCCCCGGTACGAGAAATGCGGTCTGGCGCATCCGGCTGCGCAGCTCGTCGATGGACACCTCGGCGTCCTTGAGAAAGATCTCGCGGTCAGCCCAGTAGCGAACCCGGGTGCCGGTCTTCCGCTTCGGAGCCTTACCGACCACACGCAGCCCGGAGCGCTTCACGAAGTCGCTGTCGTTGTCGGGGCCGGAGAACTCGCCGGCAATGCCGCGGCGGAACGACATCGTGTGGATCTTGGCGTCCCGATCGACCTCGACGTCCAGTCTGGACGACAGCGCGTTGACGACCGAGGCACCGACGCCGTGGAGCCCACCGGACGCGGTGTAGGAGCCTCCACCAAACTTGCCCCCCGCATGCAGTTTGGTCATGACCACTTCGACGCCGGTGAGCTTTGTCTTGGGCTCGACGTCGACCGGGATGCCGCGACCATCGTCCTCAACTTCTACGGAGCCGTCCGGAAGCAACCGGACATCGATGCGGTGGCAGTAGCCAGCGAGCGACTCGTCGACAGCGTTGTCGATGATCTCCCATAGGCAGTGCATCACTCCACGAGAATCGGTGGAGCCGATGTACATGCCAGGACGCTTGCGCACGGCCTCCAGGCCCTCGAGGACGGAGAGATGTTTCGCCGTGTACCCGCCACCCCGCACGGCGCTGGCGGGTGGCTTCCTGGTGGCGAGGGGGGGTGCTGACACGCCTCCGAGGCTATCTGGCAGGTCCGACCGGGTGACGTTGACGCTCCGAGGGGTGCACTTCGGTCACGGTCGGCGTGTCGTGACCCAAATCACATGATCCTCTGACGAAGGTATACGCCAACGGCGAACCCCGCCGCTGGTGGCAGCGGGAAGTGTCGGACTGTGATGAGATGTTCACCAAGGGGCCGGGAGCCCCCCGGCACCGACCCAACGGTCACGCGGCTGAGGTCGCGGGGCTCTGGAGTGAGGAGTGAGGCGACGTGACAACCACACTGGCTCCCGACACCACGCTGACCGCTGCCGACCGCTGCGATAAATGCGGTGCGCAGGCTTACGTCCGAGTTCGCCTCATAACCGGCGAACTGCACTTCTGCGCCCACCACGCGAAGCAGTTCGAGCCGAAACTGAAGACCGTCGCCGTCGAGATCACCGACGAGACAGCTCGCCTCGTCGGGAGCTAAGACCTGCCTGAGCCCCGCCCGCTCGACGTCAAGGTAACGCTCCGCCGCAACCGCGGCCACCGTCGGTCAACGGCACGCCCTCATGGATGCCCACCGTCTGTCGACCCCTGTCCGCATCGCAGCATCACTCACTGCCGTCAACTTCCGCCCTCGTGGCGCCGGGCCCGCTGTGGCTCAACCGGATGCGGTGGGGTTGCTCAGCGGGCTCCCCTCGCCCAAAGGCCTCACCCTCGAGGCGCACCAGAACCTGGCGATCGGTCAGGGCGCGTTCGGCGCCC
>JAJAYM010000353.1 GCA_027117675.1 Actinomycetes bacterium
CCGACCGACCTTGAGGTGTCGCAGGAGGGGAATGTGCTGTCGATCCGGGTCGGCGACCCGGACGTCACGATTGAGGGTGCGGAGACGTACGTGCTGACCTACCGAGTTGAAGGGGCGCTCAACGCGTTCGAGGAGTACGACGAGCTCTACTGGGACGCCATCGGCACCGAGTGGTCGGTCCCCATCAGGCAGGCCACCGTGCGGGTCGACGCCCCTGCCATCACCAAGGCCGTCTGCTTCAAAGGTTCCTATGGAAGCACCGGTCGTTGCGAAAGGCTTGTGCAGCGAGCTACCTCCGTTGACGTAATCGTGCAAGGCGTCGGTAGCGGTGCTGGTGTCTCGGTCGTTATCGGACTACCTCCTGACGCAGTTGACGTTCCACCGCCTGTGTATGAGCAACGGTGGTCGTTGCAGCGGGGGTTCTCCGTCACGCCCGCGACCGTCGGCGTCGCGGTTGCGCTATTGGTCGTAGGGGCCTTCGCGGTCTTCTTGCTGCTGAGACGTGGGCGTGACCGACGTTACGTTGGACAGATCCCCGGTCTGGCGCCCCTCACCAGTGAGGGCGCCGTCGAGGAGGTACGCCCCTTCGGCAACTCCGGTGAAGGACCGGTGGAGTGGGTGCCGCCGGAGGATCTGCGGCCGGGTTTGCTGGGAACCTTGATCGATGAGCAGGCCAACGTCCTAGATGTGACAGCGACGATCGTCGACCTCGCGGTGCGCGGGTATCTGCGGATCGCCGAGATACCAGACGCAGGGCTCTTCAGCAGCCGCGACTGGCAGCTGGTTCAGCTAAAGGGAGGTGACACCGAGCTCCTCGACTTCGAGCAGAAGCTTTTCGCTGCCCTCTTCACCGGGCGCCACGAGGTGCGGCTCTCTGAGTTGAAACGCACCTTTGCCGACGACTTGTCGCGCGTACAGGACGCCCTCTACGACGAGCTCGTGTACCGAAAGTGGTACCGGCGGCGCCCAGACTCGACCAGAAGGACCTGGGGTCTGCTCGGCTTCCTGTCGATTGCGGCGGCGGTAGGCCTTACCTACCTACTCGCCCGTTACACGGCGTTTGGGATTGCCGGTCTTGCGGCCATCGTCTCGGCCATCGCGGTGTGGTTCGCCGCGCGGGCGATGCCAGCTCGAACCGGCCAAGGCAGCGCCGTGCTCGCCCGCACGCTGGGTTTCCGTCGCTATCTGGCCACCGCTGAAGCCGGCCAGATTCGCTTCGAGGAGGGTACCGACGTCTTCTCTCGCTACCTGCCGTACGCGATCGTGTTCGGTGAGGCCGACCGGTGGGCCAAGGTCTTCGCTTCGCTCGCAGCAGCCGGTGGCAGCGCTGCCGCGATGCCGGCTCTTGGCTGGTACACCGGTGCATATGCGTTCAGCTATGGATCGTTCGGCGAGTCGGTCACTGCCTTCTCGGTGAACACGTCCGGTTCGATCTCAGCGGCTGCGGCGTCCAGTTCCAGCAGCGGCTTCAGCGGCGGCGGCGGCTTCTCCGGCGGTGGGTTCGGTGGGGGTGGCGGGGGCGGTTGGTGATGACCGGCCGACGTCCTGGCTAGTCATTTAGGCTCACCTTCGGTCGCAGTTGGGGTGGTATTCACCCAGATGTTGCACCACGTTCGAGCGGCGAACCTAGCCTTGCGGATATGACCGAGATCACCCGTCGAACCGCACTGGCCATCGGCGGCACGACCGCCCTCACCTTCAGCCTTGGTTTTTGGCGCCAGGCGCTCGCTCAACCTGCCGGGGGCGGTGACGGCCCTTACGGACCGCTCCGCGCCCCCGACGAGTATGGCGTCCGGCTGCCATCTGGGTTCAAGGCGCGGTTGATCGGGTACTCCGACGAGTTTGTCCCTGGGACGACGTTTGCTTGGGTCCGCGAACCGGACGGTGCTGCCTGTTTCCCGACGGGTGGCGACGGATGGATCTATGCGGCCAACTCCGAGGTCAACGGCACCGGAGGTGGAGCCGCGGCGATCGTGTTCTCGCCGGAGGGAGAGATCACCGACGCCTATCGGATCCTGGGTGAGACCAAGTGGAACTGCTCGGGCGGCGCGACTCCGTGGGGCACGTGGCTCTCCGGCGAGGAGTTCCGTCAGGGCTTCGTGTGGGAGTGCGATCCCACGAAGCCGGGTCAGGGCGTAGCCCGCAAGTTGTTGGGTCGCTACGCACACGAGGCGGCAGTGGTAGACCCCGCCACCGGCTGGGTCTACCTCACCGAAGATGCGGGCAGCGGTCGGCTCTACCGATTCCGCTCCGACGAGTACGGCGATTTGTCATCAGGGGTTCTTGAAGCTGCGAAGGTCAACAGAGCTGGCGTCAAGGTTACTTGGGTCGCCGTCAGCGCCAAGCAGCCGGAGCGCTCGGCGAACACCAGCGAGTTCAACCGCGGAGAGGGCGCATTCTTCAGCGATGGTCACGTCTACTTCACGACAACGGGCGACGACCGGGTGTGGGCGTTGAACACTACGACGGACGCCATCGAAGTCGTCTATGACGCCGCCGAACTGGGAGAATCAGCACCCTTGCGCGATCCCGACTGCATCACCGTGCATCACACGTCCGGGGACATCTACGTGGGGGAGGACGCCGACGACCTCCAGCTGGTGCTTCTGGCCGACGGCGATCGAAATCGAGTGGTGGCACCGTTCGTCCAGCTGATTGGCCATGGCCCTGGAGAAAAAGGCGTACCAGGGCAGGACCCGAACATCGTCACGTCGTCGAGCTGGAAGCCGGGCTCGGAGATCACCGGACTCGCCTTCACCCCTGACGGCGCCCGCCTCTACCTGACCTCCCAGCGGGGCTTGGACGGCGTCCACGGCATGACCTTTGAGATCACGGGGCCGTTCCGCCAGTAACCCCCACCCCCGACATTGCGAAACTCTGTTGGGGCTATAGCCCCAAGCAACTTCCTCAGTGTTGTCGATTCGAGGCAGACTCGTTCGTCGTAGTGGTGACGGATCGTCCACCTAAGGAGAGAGACCATGGCGCAGTACATGTATTTGATCTACGGCGACGAGCCCGAGTACGCAAAGGCGACCGAGGAAGACTGTGCGCTGATGATGAAGGCACACGGGGAGTTCACGGAGCAGGTCGCCAAGCTCGGCGGAACGATCGCCGACGGCAACGAGCTGGCGCCCACCCCGGCGGCGACGACGGTGCGCGGCCAGTCAACCGGGTCTCCCTCGGTCACCGACGGGCCGTTTGCCGAGACGAAGGAAGCCTTGGGCGGCTACTACGTGATCGACGCCAAAGATCTCGACCAGGCCATTGCCTTCGCCAAGATCTCGCCGACGAACGGTGGCGTCGAGGTGCGGCCGGTCGTTGACACCTCCGGCGGGTGAGCCGACTCGCTGATGCGCTTGACGACGCGTATCGCCGCGAGTGGCCCTTCGTGCTCGCCGCGACGGAACGCGTCGCCGGCAGTCTTGATGTTGCAGAGGAGTGTGTGCAGGACGCCTTCGTTGCCACCATCGGTGCATGGAGCGAGCGTGGCGTTCCTGATAACGCCGGTGCGTGGCTCACCACGACGGCCCGGAGACGAGCTCTGGATCAGCGGAGAAGGGACAAGACCCTTCGCAGCAAGCTTCCGCTGCTGATCGAGCTCGATGCCAACGATCCCGATCCCGCAGACATCGTGGAGGACAGCGTGGTGACCGACGACCGCCTCCGGCTGGTCTTCACCTGTTGTCACCCGGCACTCTCCGCAGAGACACAGGCTGCGTTGACTTTGTGATTGGTGTGCGGACTCTCAACACCTCGTATCGCGCGGGCGTTCCTCGTTTCCGAGGCAACGATGGCCGCCCGGATCACCAGGGGGAAGAAGAAGATCGAGGTCGCCCGGATCCCGTATGCGATGCCGGCAGAGTCAGAACTGCC
>JAJAYM010000354.1 GCA_027117675.1 Actinomycetes bacterium
CGCGCCAACCCGCACTACACCCTCAACTGCGAAGAGCCACTAATCGAGTCTGAAGTCCCCAGATTCGTGTACGCGCAGACTGCCAGTCGTCGTGTTCTAGAGGAGTCAGAGGAGCGGGAATCGGCCCCGATCGTCCTGCAAGAGCGGATCCAACCGAAGACTGATGTCAGAGTGACTGTCATTGGCGACCAAGTATTCGCGGCCTCGACCCAAGTGTCCGAGGATCAAGTCGACTGGCGGTAGACCCCGAAGCCACCACCCTTCGTCCCACACGACCTTGACGCCGAGGTAGCGAAACTCTGCCAGGACCTCGTGCGCTCTATGTCCCTGGAGTTCGGTGCGATCGACCTCGCTCTGAACGGCGACGGGTACTCATTTCTGGAAATCAACCCGAACGGCGAGTGGGGATGGCTGCAAAAGACGGTTGGCCTACCAATCGCCGAAACCCTCGTTGATTTGTTAACTGAAGGACGGGTCAAGTGAGCATGGTCTCCGTCCTAGCGTTTCTGCTGCCAGTTCCCTACGTTTGGCGAGTCAACCGTCAAGTCACTGCGGAAGTGGACTCATTCGAAATTCTGCGCCAAAGCTATGTTCAGCAACTCGCCGATGCTGATGCAGGCAAATCCCTCGATGCCGCAAGGCTTATGTTTGAGGGTGAGCGTTCGAGGATTGAACGTCTGGAAGACAAGCTGGCGGGGAGACGGGCAGCGCTGGAACTGGTCTTGCCGCTCACTCTGACATTGGTCGGGGTGTCCATCGGGCAGGGTCAGGCGTGGACGGCCACCATTGGAGTGCTCGCTGCATGCAGCGCGGCCCTTGGGTACTTTGCCACGACCTCAGCCAACTCTACTTTCCCATTCTTTGTTCCCGGGACCGCGGACCTCGTAAGCGACTTGGCATCTGCTACTCCGGAATTGCACCAAGGGAGCCGGTACCTCGCATGTTGCGAATTGAACCAGCCGAGAGGGACGATTCTCAACAATTGGGTATGGGTTACGCACGTCGCTTTCGCCCATGCCGTGGTCCTGTTGGCCGCTGGATTGCTCATTCTCACCGCGACGACCTAGATTGCGCTCCCAGAATTCTTGATGCCTGCCAACTTGGGTTCGTGAGCGCTTGGAGGGGGTTAAGGCACTGCCGTGGTTCTCTCAGCTAGCGCTTCTTGATGACCCCAGCGTCATGCAACACTCTGAGCACAGTTCCCTTGCCGAGGGTGTAGTCACCCATCAACTGATTTGAGGTTCTCCCCGCCTGATAGTCGGCGACAATTTGCTGCAAGACCTCAGTTGCCAGGCGGCGTTCAAGTTTGTGAACCTTCGGCACGAGACTTGGCGATTCCGATCTGGGAGCTGTCCTGGGCAGTTCATGCTGGACCTTGGACAGCAAAGACAGAAGTTTGACGTGGTTGGAATAACGTGTCATGACCTCCACCAAAATCGCAGGTCAGGGCCGGTGCGCGTCATCCCGATAAGGGAGACAGCATGGACACTCCGCGTTTACTCCGCGCATTGCGCACCGATGGTCGCGATCCATCGTGGCTTCTCGGGCGCCCTTGATCGAGGCCGGGAGTCCTCGGACACCTGAGTCTCATGGACACCCAGAACGTCCGAGACACTTCCGGGCACGCCACAACGCTGTCGCTCGTTGACGGGGTCCTGTCCCTGTCCGAGCTGTCCGCTCAGCTTCAGGTCAGCGCCGAGACGATCTACGACCTGCGGTGCCAGGGGTGTGGCCCACGCGGCTTCCGGGACGACCCGGACGCGGACGCAGCGGTGTAGCGAGTGTCTGGCTCGTTGTGGCCAGTCGAGAATGCGACGAGACGAACGCCTGGCCCGGTGGTGTTGATTCAGCACCACCGGCGCGACCTGCACGTTCATGCTTTTTGGGTCTCATCTCGGTGTCCTCGAGCCGACTACGCCGCCGCCCACGAACGTTGGGTCGGGACCGGGCCGAACACATTCGAGAGTCGCTGACTCCAGCGACCAGATGTCGGCTGCGGTTCCGGCATCGTCTTCATGCACACCATTGTGCTCGGCCAGCGCACCAAAAAACGCCCGTCCGAAAGTTTGAGATTCTTTGGGCTCAGCGACTGAAACCTCGAAAACGTCGATGCCGGCGGCGTCTCTGTTCGTGGCCATCACACGTCTCCCGCAGGGGGAGGGAGATTGCGGCTCCGGTGGTGGACGCGAATCTGGAACAGGTCGCCCCTGTCGCCGGCGGGACGGGCCAAGTCTCGCGGCGACGGCTGAACCAAGAAGCTGTCGTCCATTGAGAAGCGGCCCCCCTACGCGATTGAGGTGTGATTGCCCCGCGGCGCGAAGGCGCGCGGATCGCGGCAGATGAGGGCGTTCCGAAAGACGTTCCTCTATCGGGACTCGCGCAAGGATGACGATGCACGTGTATCGTCATCAGTCGATGCTCCCTGACGTGCCTGGAGGCCGAAATGCGAACGACGCTCGCCCTCGATGAGGATCTTGTCCTGGAAGCTCAGCGCCTCACGGGGACCAAGGAGAAGGCCGCGCTGGTACGGCAGGCACTGGTCGCCTTGATCGAGCGCGAGAGCGCCCGACG
>JAJAYM010000355.1 GCA_027117675.1 Actinomycetes bacterium
GCAGGAAGGTCTGTGGAACCTGGCTCTGGTCCTCGCGCACGGGGCTGCGTCCAGCCACTTCGCCATAGAACACCGCGTCCGAGAACCGAAGCATCCGCTCGTCGCTTACCCGTGCGCACGAGCAGGCCTGAGCTGCGGTGGTTGGCACCACCATGCCAGCTGCCAGCACCAGCAGCACCAGGCTGGCCCGCACGAACCGTCGCATCAACTGCTCCCCGTCGGTGGCCTTGCGCCCTTAGACGGAGCGCGGGACGCCGCGGTTCCCGCCCTCGTTGGGCGAATCTGCACATCCAAGCTTCGGCCAAGGAACGCCGCGTACGGACGCCACGCCTCCTCGGCCCGACGCTGCTCGCCCATGGTCAGACGCAGCAACGGCGCCACGTCAACCGTCACCACCTTCGCCCCGACCACCCGCTTCCAGGTCCCCACCACTCGGCCATCGCGCCCCAGCGTCGAGCGAAACACCCCGTTCCTACCGGGGATGACCGCCGCCATACCGGCCGCGTCCACCACCAATGAACGGTCCTTGAACCCCAGCAGGTACTCATCGAACCCAGGCAGCGCCAACCACTCGGGGACGACCGCTGCGGCAGCGACGCCGGAAGAGCCCGGGAGCACATCAGCCAGCGACGCCGCCATCACCATCTCCACGCCCTCAACTCGCACCGCCACGAGCTCGTCCCCGCACCCGGCGATACCCGCCTTGACGTCACCGACGGTGAGCCCAGTCCAGCCGGCGAAGTCCTTCCGCGTCGCTGGCCCATGCGAGCGGAAGAAGCGCAGCGCGATCGTCGACAGTGCTTCCTCGCGCGACAGATCACGCGGCGCCGGTGCCCAGTCGTCGAGCAGCACGAAGGTCTGCTCACCTTTGACGCTCGGTGCGATGCACGTGACGCCGTGCTGGCTCGCGTACCAGAGCAGGTGGTAGCCGCGCTGCCCTGCGCCGTCGACACCACCCGCGACGAGTACGTCGATGCACTCCGCCCGCGTCAGGCGTCCGCCACCGGCGAGCGCCGAACCCAGCAGGTCGACGGCCCGGTCGGCGTCCCGCTCGGACAGCCCGAGGTACTCGCGCCGCTTGGCCGCTCCAGCCAACGGCTTCACGCCGAGCACGCGCAGCATCCACCGCGCGTCCTGCGCAGGCACCAGGTGGATCGTCCCCCGCATCGGCCAGGTGCGCAGAACCTCTCCGGCCTCGAGCGCTGCTTCGATGTCGGCGAGCGTCGAGCCCGGAAGCCGCAGCCCCAGCGACCACTGCAAACTCGCGAGGTCTTGGCCCTGCAGCGCGCCAAACCACTGCACGATGCCTGCCACTCCATCGGGCACCGGCACCGCATCGGACGCCGCCAACTGCAGGCTCGCCATTCGTAGCGCTAACGCATCGGACGCCGTCAGGTCGAGGGTCGGCGTCACCGGGTCATCCCATCACGCGCGGGAAGGCCCACCCGTTCCGGTCAGTCGAAGCGAAGGTCGTGCAAGTCGGCGAAGGCCATCGGGCCGTCGATCATCGCCTCCCACTCGGCAGCGCTCGAGTCGTCCTGCATCGTCTTCTCGCCGGCGCGCGCGGCGTCCTCGGAAATGAAGTAGATCGCCTGAACGAACTCACGGTCACCGTGCCAGCCAACGACACCGCCGATGATGTCTGGACGGTCGCTCGACAACTCGGCCTCCATCGCCTGAGCACTAGCGCGCAGTTTGGCGGGATCAACAGCGCGGCCGCGCATGATCTGCACGAAGCCGGCGTCGTTGGACCCGCCGCTCATCATGGTGTCGACCTCGGTGCAGTCGGTGAAGGCTAGTTCGCCGTCGAACGCTGACGCGAACGTCTCCCACCACGCGTTCTGCTCCGGCTTCTGAGAGTTCGTCTGAGCGGCGTCCACCGACTCAAACCTGGCGAGCGTCACGAACTCGCCGTCGTCGGTGAACCCGCTCGTCGCACCGAGGAAACCCTTGGCGTCCTGCCTGAAGTCGGTGCGCCAGACGTCCATCTGCCGATCGAGTAGGTCCCGGTTGCGGACCTTTCCTTGCATGACCTGTAGGAACATTGCGCGCCTCCACGATTGATCCCCTGAAAGGCCCGACGGCCCCCGGGGTCAGCATGCTCCCCCTGGTGCGAACTGATCAAGGGCGCGGCGCTGCCAGATCGTACGCCGCTACAGCGTCGGCTTCTCGGCCGAACGTGGGGCGCCTCAGCCCAGCGACGCCGCCAGCGCTTCGGCCTCTGCCTGCGTGAAGCTGCCGGTGATCTGCAGGACGCCGCCCTTGATCGGTTCCTGCACCGCGGGGGCGGACACCACCGCGCTGTTCAGCACGATGGCCAGCTGGTTGAGCGGCGGCCCAGCCCCGGAGACGCGCTTCGTCACGTCCTCGAACACCGACGCCGCGTCGTCGGTCAGCGTCACCTGCACCACCCAGTCGTCGAACGCTCCCTGCAGTGCGATCGCGTCGGCGACGGCGTCCGGCGAGAGCTCGCTAGGGCCGAGCCCGTAACGGAAGCTAAACGCGTCGCAGAGGATCACGTTGTCGTCAGGGGCCGTCGGACGCGGCTTGAGGTCGCAGTCGACGCGCAGCAGGTCGCGGGTCGCGTCCTTCCCGCCCCCGGCTGGCCCCGGCGGCAGCAGCGGCCGACGTTGGATGTCGCCGGACTCCTGGAAGTAGACCTGGCGCAGCTCGAAGGACGCCGCCTTCCCCATCGACGGCACCGGAGCTGGCGCAGTCGGCGTCGGACCCGGCTGGGGATCGGACGCCCCACCGCCGGCCACCAACGCTGCCCCCAACCCGGCCACAAGAGCCGCGAGCACCAGCACCACTGTGACGACCACCCATCCGCGACTCCGCACGTCTCCACCCTGTCAGGCAGCCCATCCACAGAGCGCAGCGGCCAGAATCTTCCTACCGCGGTGGTCACAACTCACCGAGTCCGGAGTAGCTGCCCACCCACACACATGACATGAGCATCTACTGCCGACTCGGCAACGAGTCGACGCCGGATGCCGCGACGATCCCGATCGCTACGAGAGTTAGCCCCGGAATTCCGGCCAAAAGTAGCCAAAAAGCGAGGCTAACTCTCGTAGCGACGGATTCGGTCCACCCCGTTCGCTCCGTCACCGCTCCGCATCCAGAGTGCCTATACAAAAAGGTCCAACAGCGACCGGTCACACACCCGGAGCCACCACCCGCACACCGTGCGCCGCGCAGGCGTCCACCAATCGACGGTCATACGTCAGAACGCCGCCTAACTCGTCGCCGAGGCTGAGCGCAGTCGCCAGGTGGACGGCGTCCAACGAGCGGAGGATGGACGGATCGAACGCGGCCGCGCGTTCGCATATGTCTCCGGTCACCGACACCAGGGTGACGACATCCAGCCGGGCCCGCGCCTCACGCAGCGCGTTCGCGGAGTGACGCCGTGCGGTGCGCAACGCCTCAACGCGCAACAGCTCGGACGCGAAGAAGTCCACCTGCCCGGGCAACCCGGCAAGGCTCCCCCGCTGCGATCGCGCTGAGGTCCTCCTGGGTTGATAGCCGCCTTCGCTAAGGCCTCCGCAGGAAGCCGGCAGCCCCACTCGCGTACGTTTCACCCCACCACCCGAGGGCATCCGCGAAAGGGCTAGTCATGCGCTTCAAGGATCGTCGGGTCGACAC
>JAJAYM010000356.1 GCA_027117675.1 Actinomycetes bacterium
ACGGACAGCACGACCGTGCCCGCAGTCGTGCGGAGCGCGATCTGGATGGCGGTACGCGCGTAGCTTGCCGCGTTGTCGGTCAAGTTCCTGAGCACTTCAGCCAACCGATCTGGATCTCCAAGGAGGCGCGGCGGTGGTGCATCCACGTCCACGTGGAGGCTGGTCTGTGATCTCAGACGTCGCGCCTCGACGGCCACTAGGTCGTCGAGATCGACGTCCATCTGGCGAAGGATGAGCGCATCCTCATCGGCTTTCGCCAGGAGAAGCAGCTGGGACACCAGGGCTGTCATGCGGTCCACTTCGTCGCTCATCACGAGACTTGCGTCGTCCCATGAACCGGGTTGGCTGGTGTGGCTGGCCACGTCCAGTGATGCTCGCAGGGAAGCAAGCGGGCTGCGCAGCTCGTGGCTTGCGTCTGCGATAAAGCGCCTCTGGGTGGAGGCTGAGCTCTCCAGGCGGTCGAGCATCTCGTTCATAGTGATCGCGAGGCGTGCCACCTCGTCCTCAGCTTTCGGAACGGGGACTCGCTGGTGCAGGTCAGTGGCTTCGATGGTTTCCACCCGCGATCGCATTCGATCCACGGCGGCCAGCGAGCGCCCAACAGCGAACCAAGTGGCGAGTCCCACCGCGAGGAGCAGGAACGGCGACCCCACGGCGAGCAGAGTCGCGACCGTGCGGTACGTCGATGAGACGTCGGAGAGTGACTGGGCTGTCACCACCATGACAGGTCCCACATTCGAGTCGACACCGACCGAGACGACCCGGTAGCTCTCTGCGTCGTTGGCAGAGATGCTGAGGTTCTGTTTGGTTACTTGGCCGGGCGGCGGCGCCACAGAGGTGATCGCCACCTCACCGTCGAGGCTCGGGGATGAGAGAAGTACAGCACCTGTTCCGTCGACGACTTGGACCAGCGTCCCGTCGCCCGCCGATGCGTTGATCGTGGGAATTGCCGCGTCGATGTCGTCAGAACCGATCTGAGCGGCAATGTCTTTCGCGCGCTGAACGACCGTCGCGTCGACGTTGTTGACCAGCGAATGCCGCAGTACCAAGACCAATGCCAGGCCGCCAAGAATCAACGCAACCGCAACGACTAGCACGGCCGCTGCTGTCGAGCGCCAGCGGACACCGATGCGATCGGTCCAACGCCTGGAGGACCCCTGGCCCGGATCGGTGTCGCTCACGACGAGAGCCTATGTGGACCTGGCTGAGAAAGACCTGAGAGCTATGGCGGCACTCTCAGGTCCTCTCAGGATCGGCACAGCATCGAAGATGCACCTTTGTCCTACGAGACCGCAGCAGCGGTCGTCACAATAGGAGAAAGCAATGACAAACTTAAAGCGCAATGTTGCGATCGTCGCCTCCGCTGGCGTCGTCGCGGTTCTGGGATTTGGCGGTGTCATGAACGCGAACGCCGACACCGGTCTCGCCCCGAGCGAAGGCCAGGAAGTATCGGATGGTCCGAACGTGGGGCCGGACGCGAACCTCAACGAACCCGGCCACCAGGACGCCAGCGACGCTGGTGACGGCGACGAGTAGAGGACGGAAGCCGCCTCACGCGGCTAGCCGCCCCGGTGGGGTGGGCGTGCCCCTACGCCTGCCCCATCCGGCCGCGCAGCCGCGTTTCGTTTGGTCGCCTAACGGCCAGTTCACCCACGGCAGCCTGCCGCCCCAGTCCCGGGCCAAGGTACGAGCCACAGTCGCGACCGCAGGCACCTTGCGCAGCACGATCAACGAGTTCGCGCAGGCGAACAACTCGGCTTCGCAGGCCGCGTCTCTCAGCGATTTCGCCCACAAGTCGTTGGTCGTCCTGACAGCGATAGTGGAGGCGAGCCATGTGGTCGGAGAACCAGATCCACCTGGCCACCCTGTCGACCAATAGCCTGCAGCACGACGTCGATGGCGCCACCCGCGAGATGCTCCTCGCGGACGAAACGGCATCAGCCGCCACCCTCACCCACGTTCGTGTTGTTGCCCAGACCCCAACAAGAACATCAGCTCCACGAACAGCCGGAAAGTGCCACGGATCAGGCGAACCCACGCCACCCAACAGCCGGAGGTTTTGCTGGTTCGACGAAGAGCGCCTCAGCGACAAGGCCTCGCAACGGCTGGCGTCGCTGCTCGCGCTCGGTGACCCCGATGCCGAAGTCGCGGTCGCCTACCGGGTCAAGGAACGACTGCGTGAGTTCTACCGCTGCCCGGACGGCGACACCGCCCGCGCGATGCTCGAAGAACTGATCGAGCACTGCCGACGACGCACCATGCCGCCAGAACTGCAGAAGCTAGCCCGAACCCTGCGGCGGTGGATCGACAAGATTTGCAACTACCACCTCGCCCGCATCAGCAAACGGACCCACCGAAGCGCTCAACAACCTGATCAAACGGATCAAACGAATCGGGTTCGGCTTCCGCAACTTCAACAACTACCGGATCCGCGCACTCCTCTACGCCGGCAAACCCAACTGGCGCGTCCTCGGCTCCATCGTGGTCCAGTGACCAGCAGACCCCGCCAGAATCCGAAGAGCCACGAAACTGGTCTCGTCCAACCCGATCGCGACCGTCCGGGTCAGCCGTTTACGGTCCGCCGCGAGTAGGGCCTGGCCGTAGGTGACGACCGCGTCGTTGACGGTGTGCCAGTCACAGTCCAACTCAGCGGCGACCTCGGAGACCGTCCGGCCGGTGCCGACCTGCACCGTGGCCCACTTCGCCGCCCGGGTCGTGAGCAGGCAGCTCTTCGCCGCGATCCGATGATCGGTCAGCACCCAGCTCCGGCTTGGACAGGCCCGATCCGGACAGCGCATCCGATGTTTGCGCCACGCCAAATGCATGGGAGTGCCGAAGACCGGCAGATCCACGTAGCGGACCAGCGGGCGTTGCTTCACCCGCGCCGGGCCGCCGCAGCCTGGACATCGAGGATCAGTGACAACCTGCTCGATCACCAGGTCCACCTCAGGTCCGCGCCGCTCGTAGTACAAGACACGAACGTCCTTCAACCCCACGAGCGCCTGGACGATCTCGCTAGGCTCAGACACGACGAAGGTGCTACTAGTTTGATGGCTCACACCTCAAGCCTGAAGCACCTTCGTCCCAATCCAGATAGCCCCACCCCGCTGAAATCCGAAGAGCCGTGTTTGTGCTGGTCAGGGGGGAGCGGGTGACTGGGATCGAACCGGCATGGCCAGCTTGGAAGAACCCTCCGAGCCATCCACGTTCGTTTGTCGGCTCTTCGAATTTAACCGGGCAAGTGGGTCTGGCGGGTCGTTGATGTAGTAGGCCCGTGACC
>JAJAYM010000357.1 GCA_027117675.1 Actinomycetes bacterium
CCGCCGAACCCACGCCACCACCCGATCCTACCGACCCCATTTAGTGCCTCAACGACACACTAACCAGACACATCGCCGCAGGTCAGCGAGCTCCTCAGCAAGCAAAACCCTTCAAGTGACCCAAGTCAGGTCTGGCGCACCCTTCAGGATTGGGAGGATCCCATGACCGACGCTTTCCTGAACCGCCCCCAGATCACGCTTGCGACCGCCCTGCGACTGGTTGAGGCAGCCATGGCCCACGGCGCTTCCGCGAGTGTCCCGGTGGCTATCGCCGTTTCCGACGCTGCCGGGAACCTGGTGCCGTCCGCCCGGATGGACCATGCCCCACTGGGAGCCATGCGACTTGCTAGAGACAAGGCCTACACATCTGCCCTGTGGCAGATGCCGTCTGGCGACTTACGCGAGTCGTCGCAACCAGGCGGCGGCGACTGGGGAGTGACATCTACTGAGGGCGGGCGCATCATCGTTTACGCTGGCGGGCTCCCGATCTTTGCTCATGGCACCCTCGCGGGTGCACTCGGCGTCAGCGGCGGCACCGGGGCTCAGGACGGCGAGTGCGCTCAGGCTGCGCTCGCGGCAGTGCTCGACGACGCATGACGTCTACGCGTCGAAGTTGGCGAGCAGCGATGACGGCGACGCGGAAGACTTCCCTGGAGTAGTTCACTGACCTTCGGGAACGATCGCCAGCACGCGTGCCGGGAAGCCAGAGGCACCGGCTACTCGCGGCACGCCCACCACCGCCCACGCACCCGACGATGGAACCGCGCCAAGGTTCGTCAGGTTCTCCACATGCCATATTCCGCGGGGCAACGTGACGTCGCGGTGCACAGGAAAGTCGGTGGCACGTCCGGCGTCGATGCCGAGGGTGTCCGTGCCGAGCCCGACTACCCCCCGCTCAGCCAGCAGAGTCGCGGCCTCAATACCGAACCCCGGGAAGCGGAGTGGCTCCGAGCCCGACAACTCCGGCCAGTCGGTGCGTAGGAAGACCACTGATCCGGCGCCCATCGGCCCGTGGACAGCTTCGTGCTCCTTGAGATCGTTCGGGGTGAGTTCAGCATCCGGGTCGTCCTTCGACCGGTGGGTGAAGTCGACGACATGAAGCGGTCGAACCAGCTGACTCGCGGGAACATCAGCAACGTGAGCCGCTCCCTCCAGGAAGTGACTCGGAGCATCGAAGTGCGTGCCGCTGTGCTCATCGAGCGTCAGTCGGCGAGAGAAAGAACCATCTCGCTCGATGGTCTCTGTCGATTCGACAACCATCGGGGGGATTCCCGGCCAGAGGGACGACGTCTCGTCCAACGGCCGCGTCAGGTCGATGACCCGCAGGTTTAGCGCCATGTTCAGAGTCTCGCTGGTCGACCCAGCGATGTCACTAAGCGAGCTTGCTGTTTCGCGACGAGCTGATCCCTCGGTGGCGGTCAGCCCGTGGCCTGGCTGGCAAGCCTTCATAGCGTGTTCGGTCTCAGCCGAGGTGCGTGGGAAGGTATACATCGCGCTAACGGTTCCCATCGCCGTGCAGGAGACTGTGCTGGCCAGCTGGCTGATCATCCATGGACTCAGCACACAGGCGAAGGGCGCCCCATGCCGATCGCGACGTCGACACCATAAGGAGTTGTTGTGAGGCTGGAGAACAAGGTTGCCCTCGTCACCGGCGGGGGCTCCGGTATCGGCGCGGCCACAGCTCGACTCTTCGCGGCTGAAGGCGCCAAGATCGTCGTGACGGGTCGCCGTCCCGCGCCGCTGGCCGCGGTTGCCGAGGAGGTCGGCGGCCTCGCCGTGCCAGGGGACACCGGCGATCCCACACACATAGCTGAAGGCGTTGCCGCTGCAGTCTCCCGCTTCGGCGGAGTCGATGTGCTCGTCACTAGTGCCGGGATTGCACCCGGAGGCACGGTTGGGGACATCGAAGACGACGACTGGGAGAGCACTCTCAGAACCAACCTCAACGGGCCGATGATGATGTCCCGCGCTGTACTGCCGCTGCTGCTGGCCCGTGGCCGAGGATCCATCGTGTTGGTGTCGAGCACCGCCGGGCTGGCCGCTGCCCCTGCGTCCGCCGCTTACGACGTCTCCAAGGCAGGTCTGATCGCCTTGGCTCGGGCCATCGCGGTTGACTACGGGAACCGCGGAATCCGGGCCAATGCGCTGGTCCCTGGGTGGGTCAAGACACCCATGGGCGACAGGTCCATGGATGCGCTGGGCGCTGCGCGGAACATCACTCGCCAGCAGGCGTACGACCGAGCGACCGCGGACGTGCCATTGCGTCGCGCCGGAACGCCAGAGGAGATGGCCGCCTGTTGCCTCTTCCTCGCCTCGGACGAATCTCGCTACGTGAGCGGGACAACGCTGGTCGCTGACGGTGGGGGCCTCGCCGTTGAGCTGACATCGACCGAGTTCACCTTCGGGGGGCAATCGGCCTAGGAGTCGACGAGGGTGGTCGCCCCGCTACCGTCTCTGACCTGACCGGTCAGGCCCGGAGAGCTTCAGCGAGATCGCCGAACTCTCCGACGAGGATGTTCATGTCATCGGAAGTGTGGGCCAGCGAGACCAGCCACTGTTCGTCCAACCCGGGCGGGGTCAGCACACCTCTATTGACACCCCACAGCCAGGACAGCTCAGCAGCTCCGAAGTCGGTGCGCTTGTAGTCGCGGTAGTTGCGCACGGGCGTCGCCGCCCACGTAACCGCGCCTTTGACGCCGAAGCCGACGGTGTGCACCGGCAACTGGTGGGCATCAATGATGGCGTTCATTTGTTCGAGCGCATCGACGTTGAGCCGCTCTGCCGCGGCTAAGGCTTCATCGGTGGCAATCTCGTCGATTGCTACCGCGGCCGCCATCACGAGCGGGTTCCCGTTGTAGGTCCCAAAGTGCGGCGAGCGGTGATCGGCAACGGTGGCCATCACCTCAGCCCGACCCCCGAAGGCCGCCAACGGCAGTCCGCCACCGATGCTCTTGGCGAGTGCGACTAAATCAGGCGTGACGCCGAGGCGTTGCGATGCGCCCTGAGGACCGGCAGTAAGGCCCGTCTTGACCTCATCGAAGACGAGGAGCGCGCCGTGTTCGTCGCACAATGTCCGTACGCCGGCCAGATAGCCGGAGTCGGGAACCACGATCCCGATGTTCTCCAACACCGGTTCCATGAACACGCAGGCGATCTCAGGTCCGTGTTTCTCGAGCAAATACTCAAGACGACCGAGGTCGTTGTAGGGGACGACGTAGACCGTGCCAGCCTCTACCTCAAACGGCGTGACAGGGGTTGGAGCATTCTCCGGGCCAGCCTCAGCGACGTCTGGCTTTACCGAAACCTGCAGTGCGTCATAGCCACCGTGGTAGCCGCCCTCGATCTTGATGATCGCCTTGCGCTCGGTAAACGCCCGCGCAGTCCGCAACGCATACATCGTGGCCTCGGTGCCGGAATTGGTAAAGCGCAGCTGATCGAGGTTGAACCGGCGCTGGAAACGTTCAGCAGCGTCGGTCGCCGACGGCGATGGCGTAACGAATAGTGTGCCGATCTTCAGAACCTTTTCGACTTCGGCAATCACCGTTGGGTTGAGGTGGCCCGCAAGCATCGCGCCGAACCCCATGGACAAGTCGAGCACCTTGCGGCCATCGACGTCCTCGAGCCAGGCTCCCTTGGCGCTCACGATCGCCACGGGATACGGATCCCAGTGCTGGAACGACGACGGGACTCCGAGCGGCAGGGCGCCGAGCGCGCGGGCATGGTGCGCTCGGGAGTTGGGCGTGATCTTCTCGAAGCGCTCCCACTCCGCGGCGAGCAGTGCTTCCACCCGCGCTGAGTCGAGCGGGGCCGAGGACTCGGGCACCCTGCGGTAGGTGGCTGGGTCATGCTCGGGCCAGGTCACCGACGTAGGACTAGCTGGTCCTGTCGCAATTTCAGTCACGGTTTCCTCAGAGGCCGGTGGATCTCGTCATTTCCGACATCGTACGACCAGCACAAGGGAAGTCAGCAAGGGGAGCAATCTCTGGGCGTGCAACGGCCGGGTGCTTAAGCTCTTCCGCCATCACGCTCACGTCGCGTCCCCCGTATCTCTCGTTGAGTTCGACCCATCCGCCCGCGCGACACCGACTTCGGCGGTATCGGCGAAAGACTGTTCGGGCAGCCCCGATGCGGTGTGATGAGTTCGATCGGCTCGAGCGTCGGTCTCCTCCGCTGCTCGGCGTTGCTGGTACAGCGGTGGCGCTTCAATGATCTGGAAGACCTCCTCAGCCACCCAGTACTGCCGACTCCCCCGGCCGTGAACCGCAAACTTCGTCAACCACCCGCGCACCTCAGCATCGCGGATGAGGTTGCGGGCGCCCTGGTTGGTGATGCCGAGGGCCTTCTCGACGCGACGGACTGTGACGAAGGGGTTAGCAAAGACCAGCGCGATCAGCTCACCGACGCGGGACCTGGACCGGGCAGCGTCAGCCAGGTAGCGCTCGCGCAACCGAATAAGCGTGCCCGCCCGCCTCGACGCCGTCGTCGGCCTGCCGCTTGACGGCGGTGAGGAAGAACTGAAGCCACTGCTGGATCTCGCCGCGCTCACGGACGGCCTGGAGTCGCTCGTAGCACTCACGCCGGTGAAGCTCGAGGTAGCCGGATAGGTAGAGCAACGGCGTTGTGAGCCGACCCTGCTGATGGAGGAGGAGTCCGATTAGCAAGCGCCCGATCCGACCATTGCCGTCCAGGAAGGGGTGGATTGTCTCGAACTGATAGTGCATCAGGGCGCATCGGACGAGAGCGGGCGAGGCGCCGGGCTCGTTAACGAACCGCTCCCAATCAGCGAGCAAGTCGCCCAGACGTTCCGGCAGAGGTGGGACGAACACCGCGGTGTCCGGACTGTCGGTGGGCGAGCCGACCCAGACCGGGCTGCCGCGCAACTCACCGGGGAGCCGGTCCTGCCCGCGCACGCCGGTGAGCAACACTCGGTGAACCTCAAGGACCAGCCGTTGACTGATGGGAAGGGTCTCGATTAGTTCGAGGCCACGGTAGGTCGCGGCCACGTACGCACCGACCTCCGCTACGTCATCGCTGGTGGGCTCGGCGTCGTCGCCTTCTGCACCGGCCTGGAGCACCTCAGCCAGGGATGCCTGCGTGCCCTCGATCCGGGAGCTGGCCAGCGCCTCACGGGTGACATATGGGCCGATGAGCAGTTTCGGGTCGGTGATCAGGTGTCCGATGCCTTGCAATTGGCCCAAGGCCGCGTCGGCCTCGGACAGGGCCAGCACAGTCGCAGGGTCCAGCGGCAGCCCGCGAGGCATCAGCGCAGGATCGAAGTACCAAAAGGCCCAGCGGTCACCGGGGCGACGTGCGGCCTCACCGAATGCGGGAGCCTGGAAGTTCGTTGGATCCACAGGTGGGCACTACAACACTCTGAGCGGTTTTGTTGGAATGAGCTTCTACAGATCCAATGAGCGTTGGAGCGTCAACAGCCAAACCCCCATGCCAACCCAGTTGTCCGTCGCCCCGCAGTCTTGCCGCGTCCGGCCCCATCGCACGCCTTCCGTGAGAGACGAGTGAGAGGCGGAACGAGGAGCGCGGACCGGCCAGCGTGCACCAGCTCAGCGTCGCGGTTGTGTCTGAGAAGTCTCTCGTGTTGCCACGAGTGTCGGTCGA
>JAJAYM010000358.1 GCA_027117675.1 Actinomycetes bacterium
GGCCCCCCGCCGGGCCGGGGGGCGGGCCGCGGCCGGCGCGCGGGGGGCGCCCCCGCGCCCCCCCCGCCGCGGTGTGGGCGCCGCGGGCCGCGTTACTGGCCGGCCCCGCGGCCGCCCGCCCGCAGCAGCTCTGCGCTGCCTACCGCACGGACGCCCTCCGGCGCGCAATTGCCAAGGGTGGCCCACCGCAAGGGGCGTCCATGCACAGCGTTGTCGAGCGACTGTCAACGTCGACGCTGAGCGTTGTGGGGCCCGGTGCGGTGCGTGCGGAGACCACCGATGTTGACCCGACATGGGACATTGACACTCCAGAGGATCTGCACCGCCTTGAATACCTGCTGGATGCCAAGCCCACTGACCCTTAAGGAGCTCCCATGGACAACTGGGTGGATGCCCTGACGCGCGCGCTTGAGTTGCCGTCCGCCGTCGACACCGAGACGGTGCTCGACGTCGCTCGAGATGTCGCGCACAACGTTGAGCGGCGCGCGGCGCCGGTGCCGACATACCTCGTTGGCGTCGCCGTCGGCCGGGGGATGGCTCCTGAGGTGGCCGTCGAGCGGGTGCGCGAACTCGTCCAGGGTTGGTCTACGGCGGAGAAGCCCTAGTTTCCCCCAGGATGAGCGGGCAATTTGTTCCGTGAGAGCGGGTGAATGCGTCGTTCTTGGGGGGTTAGCGGAAGGCGATGAGGGCGAACCCCTCTTGGGGAGTCGGCGACGTGCCGTCCCTGGTGAGCGCGTAGCGGACGTCGTCCCAGGTGGGTCCGGCCGCTGACGCGAGCGCCGAGATGGCGTCGTCGATCCCGCTGGGGGTCGTCAGCACCAAGACGTCGCCGGGCTGCGCGCTGTGAATCTCGCCGCGGCGCAGCGTGGTGATCGTGTCGTGCGGGCCGAGCGGGGGACCGGGGGTGGCTGCCACGATGCGGGTGAGCGATCCCTGCGCCCCGACGACGATCGGGGTGGGGCCGCCCCTGTGCAGGACCGTGAAACCGTGGGCGTGTGCGTCGACCAGGGTCGCCATGACACCAGAACCGCCCCAGCTGGTGATCGCCTCGTCGAGCAGGGCGGCCAGGGCGCCGAGGGGAGTTCCGCGTCCGGCCAGTGCTCGAAAGAGGTCGGCGAGCTCGCCGGAGTGCGCACCGGCGTCCTCGGCGACCAGAACCATGGCATCGTCACCGCGCACGACGGCAGCCGCTACGGAGGCGTCTCCAGCGAGGCAGTGCACCGCGGGGGCGGCTGAGCTGGAGTCGGGAAGGACGAGCGCCGCAGTGGTCATGCCGCTGCGGGGATGTCGTCGCTGACCTGTAGGACGTGGTCGAGGCCGCTCTTGCCGAGCAGCGCCCTGGTGGCAGCGCTCGGGCGGGCGAGGACCAGATGGGCGCCACGCTGGCTGAGTCGTCCATGAGCCCACAGCAGCAGCCCGAGCAAATCGGAGTCGATGCGGTCGACGGCGCTCAGGTCAAGAACCAGCGAGCGGCAGGCAGAGCGGGTGGCTTCACCGAAGGTCTCGACCAGGTGCATGAAGTGGTCGGCGCTGGCCGGGCCAACGGTAAGAACGATGGTCTCGCGGCCGGTGGCCGAGAGAGTGGGGGCTGTTGAGCTGATGGGGGTCGCGAGGCTGGTGGGGATCGTCATGGTCGAACCTCCTCCTAGCGGTCTTCGGGGGCAGAACCACATCCTCCGAAGGGGACGTGTTGTGGCCCCATCGTGGGCGCCGAAGGTGTCAGCCGCCCGTCAGCGACGTGACAGTTCCTTGACAACTTTGGACGGGGCCAGATGGGTGACCCCGCCCCTGGCCTAAGGGGCCGGTAAGAATGAGGGCATGGCCGTGAAGACGCTGCTCGTCGAGGATGACGACCGAATCAGGGCTGCCCTCCGCCTGGCTCTTGGTGAGGAGGGCTTCGAAGTCGTAGAGGCGTCCGATGTGGCCGAGGGGCTGGCAGCGTACGAGCGCGAACAGCCGGACGTCCTGCTCGTTGACGTCATGTTGGGCAACTCAGATGGCCGTGACCTGATCCGTGAGGTGCGCGCCCGCAGCCAGGTGCCGATCATCATCACCAGCGCGCGCGGTGACACCACCGACGTCGTGGCCGGGCTCGAGGCCGGTGCCGACGACTACGTGGTCAAACCGATCGTCGTCAAAGAGCTGGCCGCGCGCATCCGAGCCGTCCGTCGTCGGGACGCACCCGCACGTTCGGACACTCTTCCGACGGACGTCGTCGTGCTGAGCACCGGACCCTTCGGTCTGACGTTCAGCGGCACCGGTGGCTGGCTACGTCGGGGTGTCGACGAAGTCACGCTAACCGCGATGGAGTTCCGTCTGCTGGTCGAGCTCACGCAGCACCTCGGACAGATGCTGAGTCGGCCGCAGCTTCTGGAACGGGTCTGGGGCTACCGGTCGTCCGGCGACGACCGGCTGGTCGACGTGACCGTGCGAAGGCTGCGCGTCAAGCTCGAGAACGATCCGTCGCAACCGGAACTGCTCGTGACCGTGCGCGGGTTGGGGTACCGCCTGCAGGTCACGACGTGAGAACGCTCGGACTTCGTGGACGCGTCATCCTCGGGTTCGCTGCCGGTGCGCTGCTGCTCTCGGTGCTGGTCACGTTGGTCACCGACATCGTCAGTGCCCGGTACCTCGTCGACCAACGCGAACGTGCGGCGAGTCGCCAGGCTGTCGTCAACGGACTCTTCGTCGAGAGTCGTCTGACCCGTGAGGGTGCCGACCCGTCCGGAGCACTCGGTGCCGTTCGTTTGGGAACGGGAGCCGAAGCGATCCTGGTTGCGCCGGACGCGTCGGCGAGCACCGCGATCGGCCTCACCACCGACGACCTTCCTGCCGAGTTCGTCACGGCGACCGAGGCCGGTCAACCAAGTGTGCAGATCTCCCGCTCCGGGGGGGCTCCCGTCGTCGTTGTCGGCGTTCCGCTGCAAGGGGGATACACCTACTACGAGGTCACTGAGCTGGAGAACCTCGACACGACGTTGCAGACCATCATCTGGGCCGGTGTCGTTGCGGCACTGGTGACGTCGCTGCTCGGGGCCGCGCTCGGTTGGTGGGCGGCGCGCCGGGTGCTGCGTCCGCTCAACGCCGTCGCGCAGGCGGCGACCACGCTGGCCGGCGGTGCCCTTGACGCTCGGGCA
>JAJAYM010000359.1 GCA_027117675.1 Actinomycetes bacterium
AATCTGGGGCCTAGCGAATCTGGGGCCCAGCGAATCTGGGGCCCAGCGAATCTGGGGCCCAGCGAATCTGGGGCCCAGCGAATCTGGGGCCCAGCGAATCTGGGGCCCAGCGAATCTGGGGCCCAGCGAATCTGGGGCCTAGCGAATCTCGGGCCTACGGTCCTCGTCGAGGAGGAGGACCCATACCTGCCCTGGATCGAGCGGAAACTCCTTGCCTTCGTACTTCCAGCTGGTTCCCTCGTCGGCACTCGGCCGCGACCAGGTGACCGGCCACACCTGCCCGTTGCGGAACACCCAGGCATCGCCCTTGCCGACGGTCTCCGTGGTCGGGGTCGCCGCACCGTTGGAATCGACAAGTTCGGAGGGGTACACATCGACCCGCTGGATGATCACCGTTGTTCCACCGAGTTGCGGACCCTCGGTGGTCAGCGCCGGCGAGCCGTCCATCGTGAGAAGCCACCTGGCATCCTCCTTCGACCACCCGAACGTGGCCCGAGCGCTCGGCCAGAACGCAGTGAACTCCCCGACTCGCTTACCGCCCGCTGGTGTCTCGTCATCAAAGGTGAAGCCAACGTCTCTGGCGTCGGTGGCCTTCCGCGCGCCCCTCAGCAGCTCGTCGGGGTCGGCGAAGAGGTCCCAGGGCGCGGTTCGATCTGGGCTGCGGCTGTAGCCGTTCGCTCCGGCGTCGTTGCTGAGGGGGTACAAGGGCGCCGCAGCAATGGCCGGCAGAATTTGCGGGTTCGCTCCGCTGAACGCGAATGCGACCTTGCCATATTGCTCGAGAATCTCCAGGTCACTCTCTCTGGCGCTGCGCACCGGACCCACGACTTTGGGGTACTTGGACGAGAACACCGCCATGAGCCTGGTCAACCCGTACTCCACCTCCTCGACGTAGACGACGTCGGCGGACATGAGTCCAGCGTGCGGGTGGCTGTTCACCGTGTTGTCCAGCTTGACGGCGAGCACCTGCCCGTCCTTGCCGCGGCGACCAGAAAGCAGCGAAGTGGGTGGTTCTGGCTCAGGAGCGGGCGACACCGATGGAGTGGGCGACCCGCTCGTCGCAGGCGCGCCTTCACCAGAGCTGCAGGCGGCCAGCGTCATGGCCGAGAGCAGCACAGCAAGCGTCAGTGCGATCAGCGTTTTCCGAGCGAACCGGGTTGGCTCACCCCGTCGCGGCGCGCCAGGCAACGGCGTGCCAGGTCGCGGCGTGCCAGGCAACACGGGCCCCCGAGCATGCGTCATGTCGTCAGGCTATGCGGAGTCAAGAGCAAACTGAGCCAAGGCGTCCGGCGGCGCGTCGTCGAGATCGCGGCTCTGCGGCCACCGAGCATGGCCGGGCAGGCGCAGCACGCGCACGACCGCGCGCCGGCGAACTGCCAGGGCCGCCCGGACCGCATCATTGGCGAATCGTCGGGCCAGCACCACGCCGTTACTCACCTCGGCGAGTTCGGTCAGCATCGTTCGACTACCTGGATCTTGCGCGATCTCCTCGACGGCATCGGGGTCACCGAACACCGCGCGGAGCGCCGCGCTCAACGTGCTCTCGGCAGCCGTCCGAGCCGGCCACGACCGCTCGGCGTGCTGAGCCGCCGTGGCGGCATCGAGCAGCAGAACAGCGCTCACCGGGTCCAACCCAGCCTCAAGGGCTACCTCCCGAGTCAGCGCCGCTCGACGCTCGAGCCGCGCGTCAAGGACTGCTTCGGACGCCTCGACGCGGAGGTGCAACCGATCCAGCCGCGCAGCCAGACCGCGCAAGTAGAGGGCAACAAAAAGCAGCGGGATGACGAGCAGAAGAAGCGCCATCTCCCAGCCGGTCATGGACGCCCCCTGAGCCGACCGGCGAACATCCCCGGCCCCTGCCGGTCGTCCTCCTGCACCTTCTCACCGTGCCCAGCGACGGTTTCGTAGACAGCGACGACCTGGCGGGCCACCCGTGCCCAGTCGTACTCCCGCGCCCGTTCCGAACCTGCAGCAACGAGGTCAGCTCGACGCCCCTGGTCGGCGAGCAGCGCCGCTGCCGCCTTCGCGAGGGCTGCCGAATCCCCCGTTGGGAAGAGCACTCCACATCGCCCGCCGTCGAGAACATCGGCGAAAGCAGCGAGGTCGCTGGCCAACACCGGACTACCGGCCGCCATCGCCTCCAGCAACACGATGCCGAAGCTTTCACCACCGATGTGCGGTGCGACGTAGAGCTCCACCGACGAGAGCAGCTCCGCCTTCTCCTGTTCACTGACCCGGCCCAGAAGGTGCACGCGTCGACGGAGATCGGCCGACAGCTGCGCCACTGCATCGGTCTCGCCGGGTCCGGCGATCAGCAACTGCACGTTCGGATTCATGTCGACCATGGCCGGCAAAGCGGCGAGCAGTACCTCAAGACCCTTACGCGGCTCGTCGACTCTGCCCAAAAAGGCGATCGTCCCCGGATTCGACCAGTCAGGGCGCGACGCTGCCGACGCGAACCGTTTGACATCGACCCCGTTGGGGACGAGCACGGCATCCCCGCCCAGGTGTTCGACAACGGTGCGCCTCGCCTCCTCACTGACGGCGATCCTGGCCCGAACCTTCTCCAGCGTGGCCTGCAGGATCCAGGCACCGCTACTCATCATCCGCGATCGACCATCGATGGCTGCATGAAAAGTCGCCACAATCGGCCCGATGGCCGACCAGCACGCCATCATCCCGAGGCTGGGCGTTATCGGTGAGTGAACGTGCAGGACGTCGAAGTCGCCATCTCGGATCCACCGCCTGACCCGCGACGCCGAGCGCGGCCCGAACGAAACGCGCGCGACCGAACCGTTGTAGGGCACGGCCAGCGAGCGCCCCGCGATGGTCACGTAGTCAGCACTCTGCTCGTCAGTCTCATCGCCGGGTGCGAGCACGGAGACATCAAGGCCGAGTCGGATCAGCGACTCAGCCAGCTCGTGTACATGGATCGCGACACCGCTCGGTACGCCCCAGTCATAGGGACAGACGATCCCGACCTTCATCGCGCCCCACCACCCGCTGGGCCCTTGGCTGGGCCCGTGGCTGGGTCCTTGGCTGGGCGGTCAGCGCTCCACACCGGCTGCAGCATGTGCCAGTCGCGGGCGTGGTGGCGCGCAGTGTCACCGACGATCGCGGCCCACTGCTGGGTGAGATCTTTGACGCCGTCCCGCAGCCTCGGCGCTGACGTCGTGAGTGGCGCGAGGAAGTCCAGTCTGGTGTGCGTCCTGTCGTACCACGAGACCGTCGGCAGCAGAATCGATCCGGTACGCAGCGCGAGCATCGCAGGTCCGGCCGGAAGCCGCGCAGGTTCACCCAACAGGTCTACCTCCAGACCGGCCCCGCCAAGATCGCGGTCGGCGAGAAGGGCAACCAACCCACCGGCCTGCAATCTGTTCGCAAGGATGCCGGTGACGTCCGGACCGCCTGTCAAAGGCACGACTTCCATGCCCAGCGACTCTCGGTAAGCCACAAACCGGTCGTTGAGCGAGTCTGGTCGAAGTCGTTCGGCAACGGTGGTGAAGCGCACACCCTGTGTCGTGACCCAGGCCCCGGCGTGGTCCCAGTTGCCGAAGTGACCGAGCACCGCGACAACTCCTTGCCCGGAGGCGAGCGGGTCTAGGAGGCGTTCTGGATTGCTCACGACCAACCGAGCACGAATCTCAGCTGTCGACCATTGGGGCAACCGAAACGCCTCACGCCAGTAGCGCAAGTAGGAACGCATCCCCTCCCCCGTCAGATCCGCGAGCTCGCCGTCGTCGAGATCAGGGCGGGCCCTCGCCAGGTTCGCCCGGAGCTGATGCACCCCTCGACCACCACCTCGGGCTGCTCGGTCGGCCATCACCTCAAAGGCACGCGTCACCCAAGGTTCGGGAAGATGCTGGGAGAGGCCCCACCCTGCGCGGTAGCCAACACTGGACGCCGACGACGTGATGGCCGAAACCGCGCGATCACCTGCGCCGAGAACGCGGCCACTGACCCGATTGATCGATGTCACGAGCTACCGAGGCAACAGCTGTTGCCGGACAGCCCACATTCGCTGCAGCACGGTGATCCAGGCCAGGACCGCCACTAACCAAAGACCACCGTTCAGCACCCAGGGCGCGTCGAACAAGCCCGAGACGAACGCGGATGCGAGGACGAGCACCAGGCGTTCGGTCCGTTCAGCGATGCCCGTGCTGGCGTCGGCGCCGAGGGCTTCGGCCCTCGCTCGCGCGTACGAAACCATCATCCCGCCAACCAGAGCAGCCAACGTCACAGCAGCCATCGCTGGATCAGCACCGGTGCCAGCGAACCAAAGTGCGATGCCGCAGAAGATCGCCGCATCAGCGACGCGGTCGAGGGTGGAGTCCAAGAACGCACCCCACGTCGACGGGCGTCCAGCCAGACGGGCCATGGTCCCGTCGAGAGAGTCGGAGAAGACAAAGAGGTTGATCACCAGCGTGCCGACGAGGAAGTCGCCTCGCGGATAGAAGTAGAGGGCCGCAGCAGAGGTGCCGAGGGTACCGACGACGGTGACGGCGTCCGGGCTCACCTTCAACCTGAGCAACAGCGCGGCGACCGGGGTGAAGACGCGTCGAGCCACCCCTCGCCCCGCGTCTGTGACCCCACCCACCTCTGCCCGCTCCCCTCTGTTGAGCCACGGCGGTTCCACCGCCGCACAGCGAGGGTAGCGATCACGACCAGCGGTCACTTGCCCCTGCCTCCCCGGACGACCAAGGTGGGCACATCCACGTAGGCGGCGGCGCGGAAAGGTGCAGACCATGGCAGACAAGGGAGGCGGCTCCGGCGGCAGTACCGTCGGCCGGGCCGGCGGGCGGGCCGGCGGGGCGTCACCGCCGGTCAGCGGCCCCGCGGCGATCCGCAATGTGGTGCTGATCGGCCACAGCGGGGCAGGTAAGACCACCCTCGTGGAGGCCCTGCTGGCCGCCACCGCAACGATTCCGCGCGCCGGACGCGTCGAGGACGGGACCACCGTCTCCGACTTCGACGAAGCCGAGCATCGGCAGCAGCGCAGCATCTCGCTCAGCCTTGCGCCGCTGCTGCATGATGGCGTCAAGATCAACCTTCTGGACACCCCCGGCTACCCCGACTTCGTCGGAGACCTCAGGGCGGGGCTCCGCGCTGCAGATGCTGCGCTCTTCGTGATCGCCGCGACCGACGGCATCGACGGCATGACCCGCCTGCTGTGGGAGGAGTGCTCCGCAGTCGGAATGCCCCGTGCGGTTGTGGTCACCAAGCTCGACGCCCCTCGCGCCGACTACGACGAAGCGCTCTTCGCCGCGCAGAGCACCTTTGGTGACGGAGTGCTTCCCCTCTACCTGCCGATGCTCGCCGACGACGACTCCGTCGGCGGCCTGATCGCCCTGCTGTCACAGCGGGTCGACGACTACACCAGTGGCGTCCGGGTCGAGCGTGCGCCGGAGCCACAACACGTGGAGATGATTGAGCCGGCTCGTGCCGTTCTGCTTGAGGCGATCATTGCTGAGAGCGAAGACGAGACGCTCATGGAGCGCTACCTCGCGGGCGAGGATCTCGAGGTCGGAACGCTCATTGACGACCTGGAGAAGGCGGTGGAGCGCGGCTCGTTCTACCCGGTCGTGCCGGTGTCTGCGGCCACCGGGATGGGTCTGGTCGAGCTGCTTGAAGTGTTGACCCGGGGCTTTCCGAGTCCGCTGGAACACTCGGTGCCACCCGTCACCACGCTGGCAGGTGCCCCGCAAGGGCCGCTCACAGCTGATCCCGCCGGCCCCTTGGTCGCCGAGGTTGTCAAGACCGTCAGCGACCCGTATGTCGGTCGCATCTCACTGGTGCGCGTCTTCTCCGGGACCCTCCGCCCCGACATGGTCGTCCACGTCTCAGGTCACGGACTGGCCGAGCGCGGACATGAAGACCACGACGTCGACGAGAAGGTGGGCGCGCTCTCCTCGCCTCTTGGCAAGATGCAGCGGGCGCTGGCCAAGGCGGTGGCCGGTGACGTTTGCGCCG
>JAJAYM010000360.1 GCA_027117675.1 Actinomycetes bacterium
CACCATCGACGTGGCCATGATCAACGCGAGCACCCGCTACGACGGATGCTTCAAGCAGCAGACGTCCTACGCCTGCGCAGGCGCCCCCAAGGACGACGCCCGCCTCTTCAAGGTGCGCGCCCGCGTCCTCTGACGACCAACCTCTCCGGCTACCCGCCGGGACGCCGGATGCCGGACGCCGCCTCCGTCTGCGGCGGTCCCCAGCAATCGCAGATCAGCGGGAACCGGGGCTGGCCCGACAGCGTCCTACTGGTCTCGCCCTTTTTCGGGCCTGACCGCGCCACTGTGCGCACACCGCGGAGGTGCCATGAACTGGGACGTCGAGGCCGGCTGCCAGTCGATCGACCCTGAGGTCTTCTTCCCCGATCGCCCTGCAGACCGCGCAGCGGCCGCCAAAGCCATCTGCCGAGGCTGCCCCGTCCGGACGCAGTGCCTGGAGTTCGCCATCGACGCACGCCTCGACCACGGCGTGTGGGGCGGGCTCACCGGGGCCGAGCGGCGGTCGTTGCGCCGCTCGCGTCAACGCCGGGCCCGACGAGCCGCGACCGCCGCCTGACCCCACCCGATGGGCCGATGACTCACCCCCCGGTGCACCCCTCACACTTGGGGGGTGGCTATCCGGGCAACGACCGACGTAGGCGACGCCGTCGCCGCGCTGCGCGACGGCGGCCTGGTCGCGCTGCCGACCGAGACGGTCTACGGCCTCGCGGGGGACGCCCGGAATCAGCCAGCGGTAGCCCGCATCTTCGCCGCCAAGGGGCGGCCACTCACCCACCCGGTGATCGTTCACCTGCCGGACGCCGACGTCCTCGATCGCTGGGCCGCGTTCGTCCCTCCCTGGGCGCAGTTGCTGGCTGACGCGTTCTGGCCGGGCCCGTTGACCCTGATCGTGCCGCGTGCCCCCGGTGTGCTGGACACAGTCACTGGCGGTCAGCCAACCGTCGGACTGCGAGTTCCGGCTCACCCGCTGGCACTCGAGGTGCTCCGCGCGTTCGGAGACGGACTCGCCGCACCATCGGCGAACCGCTACGGACGCGTCAGTCCAACGACGGTCGAGCACGTGCTGGCCGAACTCGGCGACGTGCTCGAGGATGACCGCGACGTCGTGCTCGACGGCGGCCGCTGCGGTGTCGGTGTCGAGTCCACCATCATCGGCGCATGGGATGACACCCCCCGACTGCTCCGCGCCGGTGCCGTCACCGCCGAGCAGGTGATCGAGCTCACCGGACGCGACGTCTCGCGCGTTGATGGCGGCGTTCGCGCGCCAGGGACGACCGCCGCCCACTATGCGCCGGCCGCTCGGGTGATGTGCGTCGAGGTGGACGCACTGTCGGCCACCGTCGGCACGCTCGCTGGCCGCGTGGGGCTCATCGCGTTGTCGACAGTCCCACTGCCCGACTTCGAGCACGTGCGGCTGGCCACCCCCGCCGACGCCGACGAGTACGCGTTCGCGCTCTATGCGGCGCTGCGGGCCGCCGATGATGCCGGTCTCGACGTCGTCATCGCCGTTCTCCCCCCGGACTCAGGCGTCGGCCACGCGGTGCGCGATCGGGTGCAACGCGCTGCGACTGCGGGGGTGCGGGCATGAGGGTGCGGGCATGAGGATGCGGCGCAAGGACGCCGCCGCCGCCCCTGAGTCGCACGCGGGGGTGGTGTTCCCCCTGACGCGAGGTGAGCGGGCCACCCAGCCGGTGGGTCGCCATGTCATCTCGTCGGCGACTGCCCGAGTCGACACAGCAGCGAGCGAGTCTGCGCGCGACGAAGCCCAGTGGTATCGCGCCTACCCCAAGCACTTTCGCGAGCTCACCCGCCTGTCCGCCGGGGTGAACGCCGGCCTGATCGCCGCCGACGGCCTCGCCGCGCTCCACGCCACCATGCGCTTCCGGCGACAGGGCGCCGAAGTCTCCATCTTGGACGCGATGGACGTACCCCGCGCCCGCTACTTCAGCAGTGTCACCGTTGACGGACGCGGACCGACCAGCGACGCCGGCCTGGTTCTGTACGACGACGAACGGCCCGTTCGGGGAGCCGACCTCCGGCCGCTCCTCGACAGGTGGGTCGTCGACGGCACCGCCGAGCCATCGGCGGTCACCGCGCTCCAAGACGTCGACGAACACAACGCCTGGCTCGACCTTCGTGGACGCACAGTCGTCGTCATGGGCGCCGGCGCGGAGATGGGTCCATATGAGGCGCTTCTGGGATGGGGCGCGCACGTCGTGGCCGTTGACCTTCCGAGGCCCGGCATCTGGCAACGGCTCATCGATGTCGCCCGACGGGCGCCCGGCCGGCTGACTCTTCCGGTGCGCCGTCCGGTAGGCGCCGACGATAGCGACGGACAGCTCGCACTGGCCGCAGGTGCTGATGTCATCACTGAGGCACCCGAGGTCACCGAGTGGCTGATGCAGATCGAAGGTCCATTCGTCCTCGGCGACTACGTGTACGCGTCTGGCGCGATGCACGTCAGAACGGCCGCGGCCGTCGACGCGATCATTGCGACACTGCTGAACCGGCGCCGCGATGTCGGAGTCGCCTACCTGGCAACGCCAACGGACGTGTACGCCGTTCCGAGTGAGGCGGTCACCCATGCGCTTCGTGGCTTTGCGGGTTCCAGCCCGATCGTCGCAACGGCGCGCGGTCTCGGCGGCCATCGGGTCTTCCGGCCCAACTATGCGGGGATGCAGACGATGCCGACCGGACACCGGTTCGGTCTCTTCGACGGGCTCATCACCCAGCAAGGACCGAACTACGCCCTGGCCAAGCGGATTCAGCAGTGGAGGGCGCTCAGAGCCCGCGAGAGTGGCGTCTGGGTCTCGATCAATGTTGCGCCGGCGACTCGCACCCAGTCGGTGGTGAGCAGCTCGATGTTGGCGGCCGCCTAAGGCGGGTCCCACCGCTTCGGGCTGCGGGTGTTCGCACCGCAGGCCAGTCGCCAGGTGATGGCTGCCCTGTTGGTCCACGACCTGCGCAACGAGGCGTCGGTTGCCAACCCCGGCATCCCCCATGAGATCGCCATGGACCTGTTCGCCTCACACGCCCTCCATGGGGGCATGTGGCGGGGGCCGTACGAGCCGCGGTCCGTGCTCGGTTTCGCAGCAGCCACTGGACGCCTCCGCCGCACCTAGCCCCCACCCCGCCGAATGTCAGTGAGGATGGGTGTCACTTTGGTGCATCGAGTGTGATCAGGTGACCTTGCCGACGGCCGATACTGAGTGAATGGTTCCCTTCTCACAGCGATCGGCCGCCATCACCGCCCTCGGCTCAGCGCTGGTGGCCGTCCTTGCGATGCTCGGCGCACCCAGCAACGGTGTCGCCGCCGAACGCAAGCCGTTACCTGAGCGCCTGTCACACATCGGCGACAGTCGCCAGGTAGTTGTCGTGACGACGCGCAACTGGACGACTAGTTACGCCAAGCTTCAGACCTGGCAGCAGACCAGAGCTGGTGAGTGGGAGCGCGTCGTCAATCCGATCCCAGCCAGGGTCGGATGGAACGGCGTGCGCCGCGCTGCGAACCGTAAGCAGAACACCGGCACGACACCGGCCGGCACCTTCGACCTGCTGCGCGGGTTCGGTCTTGCCCGACCGTCCGGGGTCGACCTTCCCTACCGCCGCGTCGACAAGAACGACTGGTGGCCATACGACCCCACCGATCCCAAGACGTACAACGTGCTTCAGCCACAACGCATGCAGCACGCCAAGTGGCGGCCGGAGTGGGCCGAGCGACTGAAGTCGTACGGCACGCAGTATCGGTACGCGGTAGTCCTCGACTACAACTCGCCGAGCGGCATCGAGTGGCGTCGCGGCGAACGCGTTGCGAGCAACACAGCCGACACCACGGCTGGCGGCGGCATCTTCCTGCACGTCAATGGCACGGCCGCCACCGCCGGATGCATCTCGATCAGTCGCGAGCGCATGCGTCAGGTGTTGAGGTGGCTCGACCCTGACCTCGATCCGGTCATCGTCATCGGGCCGCGCGAGATCATCGAGAAGATGTAGCGCGACGCCGAATGGCCGCGAGCGTTCGACGCAACCGCACCCGGTTGTAGCGCTGCACGGCGATGCACGGCACGTTGCTGCCGGCCGCGAAGGCGATGTTGGCCGGCGCCGCCCACCATGGGTTCCACAACAGCGTCAGCAGAACGCCACCCAGCATGGCCCAGTGGGCGTGCTCTGCCCGCCGGGTTTCGATGACGAACTGCTCCATCGTCGACTGGTCGCCACCGTTGACCGTGCGCTTCTCGAAGCCACCGAAGGTAGCACCCGCCTCTGGAAGCAACGACTTCCACCGATCGATTCGCAGGGTGTCGCGGTACCACCTGTCACCGCGTTCGAAGCCACGCTGACGGCTGATCACGTTGTCATTGGCAAAGCGCGCATCAGGCATCCGTTGCGCCGCTAACCCCACGAGCACGGTCCAGCTCGGCCAGAACACAACATTGCCGGCGATGACAGCGGACGCTGGGAGCCGGCCCAGTGGAGTGGAGATCCGCATGCGCCACATTCTGTCGGCTGAGTGCATCCACGTCCGGTTGGGTCGGACTTCCGCTCGAGCGGTAGCGTCGAAGGTATGACCGTTGCCGCCATCGTCAACCCCACGAAGGTCAGCGATCTCGATGCTCTTCGCTCCCGGCTCACTACCGCGGCAGAGCAGTACAAGCTCGGCTCGCTGACCTGGATCGAGACGACACCGGATGAGTTCGGGACGACGCCGGCCGCTCAGGCGGTCGAGGACGAGGCGTCACTGATCATCGCCTGCGGTGGTGACGGCACCGTTCGGGCGGTGTTGGCAGGAATGCTGCACAGCAACGTTCCGCTCGGGATCATCGCCCAAGGAACGGGCAACCTGCTGGCCCGCAACCTCGAAGTCCCCCTGGAGACAACCGAGGCGATCGCCACGATCTTCGGTGGCGACGACCGGCGCATCGACGTCCTCGATATCTCGCTCGGTAAGGGGCACCGTGATTTTTCCGCGGTCATGTGCGGGATGGGATGGGACGCGGCGATGATGGACGTCAGCGAGTCGGTGAAGGCGCGTCTGGGCTGGGGCGCTTACGCCGTGCAGGCGGCCCGCACCGTGCGCGACCATCCGATCCGAATGCGCGTGCAGGTGGACGACGGCCCTGAGCAGACGTTTTACGCTCGCACCTGCTTGATCGCCAACGTCGGAACCCTAATCGGCGGCCTCGAGCTGCTGCCAGAGTCAGCGCCCGATGACGGCACTCTTGAGGTTCTCGTCTTCGAACCGACCACCAGTGCCGACTACGTGCGCTCATCCTGGGGCATCCTTCGCGGCCACGGCAACGCCGACGATCCAGCGCGCACGCTGCTGCGCGGCCGCAAAGTTGTGGTCACGACGGCGAAGGCGCGGCCGCGCCAGATCGACGGGGCCCTCATCGCTGAAGGTCACGGTTTCGTCGCTCGGGTGCTACCGAAAGCCCTTACGGTGCGCGTACCGCACAACTGACCACCGTCCCGCGCGATACTGGCACGGTGACTGATCCGACGCCGCCGCGCTGGCGCACCAGCTTGTGGCGTGGCGAGACAGCGCCGATCCCCGTCGTTCGGGCACCTACCCGTGCGGTCTACCCCACGCATCGGCCAGGACAGGACGCGTCGCTCGCCGCGGTCGACCAAGGTGCATCGCTCGCCCTTCGCGTCGGCACGCTGCTGCTGTCCGGCGGCGCATCAACCGAAGAGATCGAAGCAGCGGTGTTCGCCGTGGGAACAGCAGTTGGTCTCGGCGTCTTCGAGGTGGACATCACCTACGGGTCGATCATCCTCAGCGTCGCTCCCAACGGCGAGCGGCCAGGGTTCACCGATATGCGGGTCGTGCGCGGTCGCTCAACGCACTTCGCGCGGGTCGCTGCCGCGCATCAGCTCGTGCTCGACCTGTCAGAAGGACGGTTGCGACCCGACGACGTTGACGACCGGTTGTCCGAGATCGAGCAGTTGAGACGGCCCTACCCCCGGTGGTTCGTCATCATCGCTTTCGGCGCGCTCTCGGCAGGCATCACCGTGCAACTGGGTGCACTGTCGACTGACGGAGCTGAACGGCTCAATCCCAAAGACTTCTTGACGCCGGCCGTCGCCTTCTTTGCGGCCGTTGCGACCGGCTTCGTCGGCAACCTCATGGCCCGTCGACGCATTCCGTCGTTTTTCGTCAACTTGGTCCTGGCCTTCGGGTCGGCCCTGATCGCAGTCGGCGTTACCCAGATCGAGACGACGTCAGATGAAATCCGAGTGAAGACGTCGCTGGTGATTGTCGGCGGCATCATTGCGCTGCTACCCGGGATGAGTCTCATGGTCGCCGCTCAGGAGGCGATCGGCTCCTTTGCCGTTACCGCCGCCGCGCGCATCGTTGAACTCACCTTCTCCACGATCGGCATCGTGTCCGGCGTGCTTCTGGGGTTGATCATCGCCGATGAACTGGGCGTCGAAATGGCGGACGCCCTCCGGCTCGACAGCAACGCGACGACCATCACAACCGCGGTCGTCGCAGCCTCCGTCGCGGCGGCTGCCGCGGCCATCACGTACCAGTCGCCAGGACGCCTGGCGCTGGTAGGAGGTGCGCTGGCTGGGCTCGGCATCTTCGTCGACTTCACCTTTGCGAACATCATCAACAGTCCAGGGGCGACCACGGCCGTCGCCGCCATCGCGATCGGGTTCGCGAGTCGGCTCTTCAGCGCACGACTCCGCGTGCCCCCGGTACTACTCACCGCCGCTGGGATCATTCCCCTGCTACCCGGGCTGGCCGTCTACCAAGGCCTGCTCGCGTTGAGTCGCAATGATCCCGACAAGGGGATCCCGACGCTGGTCGAAGCTGCAACAATTGCGATCGCGCTCGCCGCCGGCGTCCTGCTCGGGCAGCTGCTGGCCGGACGTCTCCTGCGCGTGCCGTCGCTCATTCCCCCTCGCAGCCTGGGGCGCGGACGTCGCTGATGCTGCACGGAATTACCCGATCGGCCCAGCGTTTGGGTGTAACGAAGGCTCCCGCCGCAGACACGATGACCAGGTGACGTGATCATCGTGCATAGAGGTGGCCGTCGAGCGCCACCTCTGCCCCTGTCCGGCCACGTCGGGTGCGAGCCGATCTACCGCACAGCACGGCTCGAGGACGCCGTGCGGATCGTCATCCGCGTCGCGGCCTGAGCCATGGGCTTGGGGCATCCTCCAGGATTGCCGCCATTCGTCCTGGACCGAAGTCTCGGTCGTCGGCAGGTGGCCACACTGCTCCGAGCCGCAGGCCTGTCGTCGGTCCAACCGAGGTCCACCACCGCACGCCACCGACGCTGTCCCGACCAACCCCTGCCACCACGCACGCCACGCGCCACGCGCTACGCGCTACGCGAGTATCTTTGATGAGTCAACGCGGTGCCTTGACCGTGTCCGTGACCTGCCGCATACTGACGAATATTATTTCGGGCATCAATCTTCAGGTAATGCGGAGGG
>JAJAYM010000361.1 GCA_027117675.1 Actinomycetes bacterium
GCCTGAGTACGTCCCGCGACGCCGACGGCGACGAGCGCGATGGACCCCATCACCGCAGCCCTCAGCACGCTCGGCTGTGGCCTGGCCAATAGGACAAACCACACCACGACGACGAGTCCGACCCACACCAGCGCGTAGCCACGCACTCCCGCCCACCGTGCACCGAGCAGTGCTACGCCGACAACAATTGCAACATTGGCGCCAGACACAGCCGTCAGGTGAGCCAATCCACTGTCGCGTAGGTCAGCGGTCAACAGCGGCGGCATCGCACTGGTGTCACCGACCACCAGTGCGGGCAGCAGCCCCTGGGCGTCGGTGCCACTGCCCTCGACGGCCGTCCGCAGTCCGCGGCGCATGGCTTCGGCCCCACGCAACGGCATCGATGGTGCGGAGACTAACGCCGGTGCATCCGAAGCGAACAGGTAGGCAGCGAGTGGACGCGTCTGCGGGGCGGGCCGTAGCGAACCAGTTACCGATACCGTGTCGCCGAACCGGATGTCCTGCCACCCGTCGCCATCTCCGACCACGAGCACTGGCGACCGCACATCCGCGTTGGTGCCGGCGGACGCCACCTGTTCGGCGCGCAGCTCGACCCGCACCTGCAAGCCGTCGCCACCACCAAACGACTGCCGCTGCTCAAACTCAGGATCTGCTGTCACCACACCGGTGATCTCGACGTATCGCTGTTCTGATGCCCACGTCGACACGGGTCCCGCGTCAAGGTGCAGAACGCGCAACGTCACCGACGCCGCGCCGCCGAGGAACAAGGCGATCACGACGAGCGTAAGACCAGAGGTCTTGCGAAATCTGCACGCCACAACGAGTGCCGCGGACAGCGCAATGACGAACCCCAGTCTCGGGGCGATCAGAGGCGCCAGCCAGGCGCCTGACCACAGTGCGAGTGCCGGCAGCGCGAGACGAAGATCGATCAGCTGTTCTCGCACTACACCCGCACGAGCGGTTCGAGTTCGGCGAAGGTAGCGGGCCCGATACCCGAGACGTCCTGCAGCTGCTCAATCGAGGTGAAACCACCGTTCTGGGTTCGCCACTCGACAATGGCAGCGGCCAGCACCGGTCCAATGCCTGGAAGTACGTCGAGCTCGACTTCGGTGGCGGTGTTGAGATTGACCACGCCGGGCGGCGGCGTTGCGCCAGGTAGCGGGGTCGCCACCGAGCCCGGGTCACCCGCCGACGGTGCAACCCCTCGACGAGGTACAACGATCTGCTCGCCGTCGAGCAGCACCTGCGCGAGGTTGAGCGTTCCGGTGTCGGCCGTCGGTCGGACACCCCCGGCCGCCTCGATCGCGTCGACGACTCGCGTTCCGCTGGCCAACTCAACCACTCCCGGACGTCGCACCGCGCCACCGACGTCGACGATGACTACCTCCGACGTTGACGCCGACGGCGATGGCTGCTCAAGGACGCTCTGACCGGGCCCCTTCGTCCGGTCAGAAGCGGCGACCGGGGCGGCGTCCCCCCGCGGCCAGCCGGCGATGACCACCACGAGTGCTCCCACCAAGGCAGCTAGTGCCAACGAGACGAGCCCGCGCACCGCACCGCCGTCGAGCCGCCAGACAGGTCTTTGGCGCTCGGGAAGGGCGTGCCGGCCCGATGCCGACGCAATGGCGCCCCAAGAAGCGGCGTCGCCGGGCGCGGAGGCCGCTGGGATGCGCTCGCTCGTGCCGCGGTTGGCGCGGACCGGCTCGGCGAGGTCGGTCTCCGTCGGCACCCACCGAGGGGTGATCGACTGGAGTCGGGCGCGTGCTGCCGTGCCGTCGGGGCGTCCTGATCCAAACATGGCGCGACCATAGGGACGGCGGCGTCCGGACGCCTGTCAACAGGTCCGCAGCTGGGGACAAACCCCCTGCCCTGGGCTGGGGATGACCCGACCACACTCCAGCCCAGCCACCAGTCTGCCGATCTTGACTGGGTGCGCCACTGGATCGTGATCGCCCTGGTCGCTGGCTCGGCAGTGGCCACGGTTCGTCATGCCATGGGTCACCGTCACACCATCGTGATCCCCGCACTGCTGATCCCGGCGCTGCTGCTGGGCTGGCAGGAGTGGGGATTTCGCGCCGACCAGGACGAGTTCTCCGCCGTCGCTACGACGATCGCCGACCGTGATGTGCGAATCGAATGTCAGAGGTTTACCGGCGCACTCCTCGATCCGACCGCCGAGGCAGGGTACGTGGCCTTCAACGCCGACGGAACACCCACCGACACTGGCCGCCTCGAACGGGATGCGTGCAATGACCTGCGCGACTACCTGCACGGCGACAAAGCCGATCCCAGCATCGAACAGGTCGTTGCCGTGCAGGTGCTGACCCACGAGTCGTACCACCTCGCCGGCATCGCCAACGAGGCCGAGACCGAGTGCCTGGCAATCCAGCGGCTCGACGACGTTGCCGGGTGGCTGGGCGCCTCACCCGACCAGGCTCGGTCGATGGCGGTGCGCTACTACGACGAGGTTTACCCTCGCATGCCGACCGCGTACCGAAGCGGTGAGTGCGTCGACCTAGGTGAGATGGACGTCGCACCCGACGACCCCACTTGGCCCTAGCGCATTGTCACCGGGGGCAGACGGCGACCGCAATCATCCCCGGTCCGACGTGCGCACCCACAACAGCGCCGACTTCACCGACGGTGACGGCGACCGCTCCGCCAGCGCTCTCTTGAATACGCGCCGCCAAAGCGTGAGCGCGATCAGGGTTGGCCAAGTGCTGCACGGCAACGTCAGCCGCACCATCACCGACGCGTTCCAACGCTAGCTCTTCCAGTCGGGCCAGTGCTCTCGACGTCGTGCGCACCTTTTCGAGGGGCGTCACGTTGCCGTCCACCAGGTGCAACAACGGCTTCACCGACAGTGCAGAGCCAACGAGCGCCGCTGCCTTGCCGATCCGCCCACCGCGGCGCAGATACTCGAGAGTGTCGACGTAGAAGAGCACCGACGCCGATGCACTACGAGCCCAGGCAATCTGCTCGACCCGCTCCGCGTCCGCACCGGACGCAGCGGCCTGAGCCGCAGCGAGCACCGGAAAACCGAGTCCCATGCCGATCGACCTGCTGTCGACAACTCGAACGGCGACCGAGACTTCTTTGGCAGCGAGCTCAGCTGACTCGACGGTCGCCGACATCGCCCCGGACAGATGCACCGAGACGATCTCGTCGGCGCCACCGACTGCCAGCCGCTGGTAAACCTCGATGAACGCTGACGGTGAGGGACGCGACGTAGAGATGGGACGCCACTCGCGCAGCGCGTCGGCAATGTCGGCCGACGAGACCGCCGTCTCGTCGAAGGTCTCGCCCCCAACGACGACCTGCACCGGCACAACGGTCACATTCGCAGCCACCGCTTGGACCGCCGGTAGATAGGCAGTCGAGTCGGTGACCACCGCGACGACGCGGCTCATACCGGCACGATGTTGACCAGCTTGGGAGCCCGCACAATCACGGTGCGTACGTCTCGCCCATCCAGTACACGTTGCACGTTCGGCTCCGAGAGCGCGAGCACCCGTAGTTCGTCCTCATTGATCCCGGGGGCAACGTCGAGGCGCGCGCGCACCTTGCCAGCGACCTGCACAACACAGGTGACGGAGTCCTCGACGAGCAGCGCGGGGTCGACGGTGGGCCAGCCGGCACGCGCGACACTGGGTAGGTGACCGAGTCGCTCCCACATCTCTTCAGCTGTGTAGGGAACAACGACGGACAACATGATGGCGACGGCCTCCACGGCCTCGCGGACGGCGGGATCGGCCGGTCCGGGGCCCGAGTCGATTGCCTTGCGTGTGGCGTTGACGAGCTCCATCGTCCGCGCAACGAGCGAGTTGAACCGGAAGGTCTCAACGGCATGGGCGCCATCTCTGACGGCCCGATGCGTCGCCTTGCGCAGTGAGGTGTCACCCGTGGACGGATCGATGCCGGGTGCCGATGACACGTCACCGGAGAGTCTCCACGCGCGCGCCAGGAACTTGCGCGAACCGGTTGCCGACAGGTCGGCCCAGTCGATGTCGTCTTCCGGAGGGCCGGCGAACACCATACTGAGCCGGATGGCGTCGACGCCGTTCTCGGCCAGCTCGTCCGACAAACGCACCAGGTTGCCACGTGACTTGCTCATCGCCGAACCGTTCATCACGACCATGCCTTGGTTGAGCAGACGCGTGAACGGTTCAGTGAAGTCGACGTAGCCGAGATCGAAGAGCACCTTGGTGAAGAAGCGGCTGTAGAGCAGGTGCATGATCGCGTGCGTCACGCCGCCGACGTATTGGTCGACCGGCATCCACTGGTTCGCCGCATCGACGTCGAACGGTGCGGTCTGCAGGTGCGGGTCGAGGAAGCGCAGGAAGTACCACGACGAGTCGACGAAGGTGTCCATCGTGTCGGTGTCGCGCCGCGCCGGGCCTTCGCATGTCGGGCAGGGCACGTTGACCCAATCGGTGGCTCCACCCAGTGGCGAGGTGCCCTTGGGCTTCATGTCCAGGCTCGCTGACGGAGGCAGAACGACGGGAAGCTCGGAGTCCGGAACTGGTACCTCACCGCAGTCGGGGCAGTGCACGATGGGGATTGGCGTTCCCCAGTACCGCTGACGCGAGATGAGCCAGTCGCGCAAGCGATAGTTGACGGCGGCGGCCCCGTGCCGCTTTGCAGCGAGGGTGGCGACGATCGTGGCGATGGCATCTTCCTTGCCGAGCCCGTTCAGCTGGTCGGAGTTGACGGCCGTGCCGTCTCCGGTGGTCGCGACACCGCTCAGCGCCGGATCGTCCTCTCCGGTGTCGACAACTACCCGGATGGGCAGGTCGAAGGTGCGCGCGAAATCGAGGTCGCGCTGATCATGCGCGGGAACGGCCATGATTGCACCGTGACCGTAGTCGGCCAACACGTAGTCGGCTGCATAGATCGGTAGCCGTTCGCCGTTGACCGGATTGATGGCGTAGCGCTCGAGGAAGACCCCCGTCTTGGGTCGGTCGCTGGCCAAGCGTTCGATTTCAGACGTCCGTCGAACCTGATCGAGGTAATCGCCGAACGCCTGCTGAACATCGGGCGAGGCACCCGAAACCAACTCGCCCGCGAGGTCGGAGTCGGCAGCCACGACGAAGAACGTTGCGCCATAGAGGGTGTCCGGGCGCGTCGTGTAGATCGTCACGGGATCGCTGCGTCCCTCGATCTCGAACACGACGTCAGCACCGACTGAGCGACCGATCCAGTTGCGCTGCATGAGCAGCACCTTCTCGGGCCACTGTCCTTGGAGTTGCGCCATGTCGTCGAGCAACCGGTCGGCGTACTCGGTGATCCGGAAGTACCACTGCGTCAGCTTCTTCTTCGTGACCGGGGTGTCGCATCGCTCGCAGAGTCCGCCAATGACCTGCTCGTTGGCCAAGACGGTCTGATCGTTGGGGCACCAGTTGCCCTGTGAAGGTTTGCGGTAGGCCAGGCCCTTCTCGAACAGGCGCAGGAACAGCCATTGGTTCCAGCGGTAGAACTCCGGATCGCAGGTGTTGAGAACGCGATCCCAGTCAAAGGAGCATGCATAGCGCCGCATCGACGCCTTCTGCGTCGCGATATTCTCGTACGTCCACGGCGCCGGGTCGATCCCGCGCTTGATGGCGGCGTTCTCAGCCGGCAACCCGAAGGCATCCCAGCCAATGGGATGCATGACATTGAACCCGCGCTGAACCCAGTAACGCGCGACGACGTCACCGAGCGCGTACGCCTCGGCGTGGCCCATGTGCAGATCACCCGATGGATAGGGAAACATGTCGAGCACGTACTTCTTGGGGCGCTCGTCTGCCGGATCACCTGAGCGGAAGGGGGCAAGGTCGTCCCAGACGGGCAGCCACTTGTCCTGAGTGGCGAAGACGTCGTAATTGTCGCGGGGCTCGCGCGCCTCGCCGGTGGCGTCAAGATCGATGTGGGCGGTCACGACAGCCCAGGGTAGTCCCCCCTGGGCATGCTCGATGCGCACCGGCCACCACCGCGCGCGCACACCCCGGCCGCACGATGATCACGTCACCTGGTCATCGTGCACAAACGTGGCCGCCGACCACCACGTCTACCCCGTTATCGCCACCTCGACCCCCGCAGAGAGACGCGGACCCTCGCAGGACGGACTCGCCCCGGGAGGACACCGGCCCGCCCCAAGGTCACCTCACGTGTTCGGCTGCTGCTCCTCTTCGGCCGTAGCCGCCGTACGCGGCCGCGGCCCGCCGCGTCGCAGGGCGCGCCGCAGGTACATCTCTTGATCGGCCTTGCCCAGCAAAGTGTCGAGCGTTCCGGAGTCCCAGGGCGCAAGCATGGCGCCACCCGCGCACACTTTCGGCTCCCACACGTCCACCGGCACCGGCGGGCTCAGCAGGACGCGTTCGCGCAGCCGCCGCTCGAGTTCCATGGGGCTCATCCCAGGGCCGGGACCGACGACACAGAACTCGTCGCCGCCCCATCGAGCCACGATGTCGGTCCCACGTGTGATCGTCCGCAGCGCGTCGGCGATGGCGACCACGACGTCGTCGCCCGCTTCGTGTCCGCAGACCTCGTTGACGTGCCGCAACTGGTCGATGTCGATGTAGACGCAGTGCACGGCGTCCCCCGAACGGCGGGCGTTCTCAACGATCTGCTGGCCCATCATCGACAAACCTTGGCGGTTAACCAGCCCGGTGAGCGGGTCACGCACCGATGCCTGGTCGGCGGTGGCTGAGAGCTCGGCGATCCGCGCCGACATGCGACGCCTGCTCACCGACGCCATCACGGACGCCGCGGTAACCACGGCGCCGGCGCCAAGCCAGCCGAGCGGCCACTCGGGGAGGTTTGCTGCCGCGAGCCCGGCCAGCCAGCCGACCCACACGGTGTACCCGGCCGCAACGACCCAGCGCATCGACACCACGCTGGCCCCGACGAGGCCAAGGGCAGCGAGCACGCCGAGCGACCAGGTGACGTCGTCGGACAACACGAGGCCGACCACACCGCCACCGGCCGGGAGCAGCACCATGCCAACCGCGACGACCTCTGGAATCGGCAGCCAGTCACGCCACACCCAGGCCGCGATCGACAGCACCGTCA
>JAJAYM010000362.1 GCA_027117675.1 Actinomycetes bacterium
CCTCCGAATCGTGGAAGGTCCCCATCCAATGCCCGGACGACCACGACGGTCAAGGGATTGACCGCGGGCTAGGGTCGGGCCATGGAGCATCGACACCTCGGCCGCAGCGGCCTGAAGATCAGTGAGATTACCTACGGAAACTGGCTGACCCACGGTGCGCAGATCGATCAGGACGCCGCCAGTGCCTGCGTTCACGCCGCACTCGATGCCGGCATCACGACGTTCGACACCGCCGACGTCTACGCCTGGGGTAAGGCTGAGAGCGCACTGGGCGTTGCACTCAAAGGACAGCGGCGCGAGGGCCTGGAGATCTTCACGAAGGTGTACTGGCCGACCGGCCACGGACAGAACGACCGCGGACTCTCGCGCAAGCACATCATGGAGTCCTGCCACGCGTCACTGAAGCGCCTCGGTACCGAATACGTCGACCTCTACCAAGCGCACCGGTTCGACTACGAGACTCCGCTCGATGAGGTGCTGCAGGCCTTCGACGACCTGATCCGGCAGGGCAAGGTGCTCTACGCCGGCGTCAGCGAGTGGAAGGCGAGCCAGATCCAGGAGGCCGTCACGATGCAGCGTGAGCTCGGCTACGACCGCTTTGTCTCCAGCCAGCCGGAGTACTCGATGCTCTGGCGGGTCATCGAGGCCGAGGTCGTGCCCACGTCGAAAGAGTTGGGTCTGTCGCAGATCGTCTGGTCGCCGATGGGGCAAGGCGTTCTGACCGGTAAGTACCTGCCCGGCCAGCAGCATCCCAGCGGCAGCAGGGCCACCACGTCCGATGGTGCGGACATGATGAACGACTACCTCAGCGACGACATCCTGACCAGGGTTCAGGGGCTGAAGCCGATCGCCGACGAGGCCGGGCTCACCATGGCGCAGCTGGCCATCGCGTGGGTGCTGCAGAACGACAACGTCGCCGCCGCACTCGTTGGGGCGTCCCGCCCCGAGCAGGTCAAGGACAACGCTGGCGCCTCCGGCGTCCGGCTCGAACCAGCCGTCCTCGACCGAATCGACAAAGTCCTCGGCGACGTCGTCGAGCGTGACCCGGCCAAGACCGAGAGCCCCAATCCTCGCGCTTAGGCCGCACCTTCGATCACGACGAAGGTGCGGGCGGGTGCAGGGACATGGGGCCGTAGACCTCGCGGTCGTCCTCCATCAGGGTCACTGCCTCGATACCGCTCTTCAGCAGCGTCTGCCACTCCTCGCCGATCCAGCTCTCGGCATCGGCCTGGCTGCTGAACGTCGGCGGCTCGCCGGCGTCCGGCGCGGGGTCGGCGACGCCATCGGTCCTCAGGTACTGCCACAGCCATGCCATGAGAGAACACTCCGTTCCATTCGTCGTTTCATTCGGCGACGCGGTGGCGCCTCCTTTGACGCCGACCGCCCCGGTGTGGTCAGATCACGCTCACAACTGAATCCGCCTGTTGGCAGGGGAAGTCCGGTCGAAATCCGGCGCTGACCCGCAACCGTAGGCCGCGCGCTCCCGAGAGTCATCTCGAAAGCGTCTCGCGGCAAGCCGGGATACCTGACAAGAGGCGAGCGGCTCCCTTTTATTTTCACCGTCGAGGCCTACGGGGCGGAGCCCGGGCTCACTGCCCGTCCGCGCCCCTGTTCGTCACCGTGAGGGTGGCGCAGGGGCGTTCACTTTCAGTGGCGTTCGGGGTTGCTCCGGGGATCGCTCACCCGAGAGGCATTCCATGCACAGCACCACCCGCCGACTCATCGGCGTATCTATCGCGGCTGCGGTCGCCAGCATTCTCCTCATTGGCGCGCCTAGTGCCACCGCTGCCGGTTCGGCGCGCCTTGCGGCGACTTCCACCGACAAGGCCACCATCGGCCTGTTCGGTGAGCAGGACGCCACCTACGACGGCGTCTACCGCCAGAGTCTGGCGCTCATCGCGCTCGACACCGCTGACGCCCGCGTGCCGGCGGCGTCGGTGCGCTGGCTCAAGCGCCAACAGTGCCCCAACGGTCGCTTCCCCTCTTTCCGGGCCGACCTCGACGCCCCGTGCGGCGTCGGCGACAGCAACGCAACAGCGCTGGCCACCATCGCGTTCAAGCGGCTGGGCGAAGGCAGCGCGGCGCGTGACTCGGTCAACTGGTTGCTCGACCAACAGACCCGCTCTGGCGGCTGGGAGTACAGCAGCGGTCGGGGTCCGGACTCCAACAGCACGGGGCTGGTCATCCAGGCGCTCATCGCCATGAACATCGACCCGGCCACGGTCGCCAAGCGCCGAACTGGCCCCGAGTTCCTGCGCACCTTGCAGCTCGACTGCTCTTCTGAGGCGATCGACGACCGGGGCGCGCTCGACTACCAGTCGCAGACACCATTGGTCGCGAACAACTACGCCACCAGCCAAGCCACGCAGGCGCTCGCCGGTTCGACGCTTCCGGTGGAACCCGCCTCCGCGGATGGCGCGCTGCCAGCGTTCACTTGCCCCCCGGAGGGCACGCGGCCGGCTGCTGCAGCCACCGCTGCTGGATACCTCGGCAGGACGATCAGCGCGAACGAGGGCGGGATTCCCGGTGACTTCGGTCCCGGTACCGATCTGAACAGCACCGCCAACGCAGTGCTCTCGCTGGTGGCTGCCGGCTACGGATCGGAGCAGATCACCTCTGCCATGGGGACGCTCGAGACCAACGCCACCTTGTTCACCCGGGACGCCGGGGACGCCGTCCGTCCGGCAGCAGCTGCGGCCCTGGTGCTGACGGCGTACGCCACAGCAGGTGACCCGCGTTCGGTCGGTGGCCTCAACCCGGTACGCGACATCCTCCAATCACGGACGCTCGCCGGCTGACATGAGCGCCCTCAGGTCCCGACCACTCGCGTTTCGTGGAGCCGCCGTTTTCACGGCGATCTTCGCGGTCTTCGCGGTGCTCGGGACCTGGGGGGCGGCTCCCGCCGATGCCACGTCGTTCCGCTTCTGGTCGTACTGGCTCGGTAGCGATGACGGATGGGCGTTCTCCAGCCAAGGCGCGAGCCGGCGTCCAGCCGACGGCACGGTCGACGGCTGGCGCTTTGCAATCAGCGAGGCGTCATCGTCGACGACGACCCCGCGTCGCTCCCCATCGTTCGCCCGTATCTGCGGTTCGACCGATCCCGTCGACGGGAACAAGCGGGTCGGGGTCGTCATCGACTTCGGAACCACCGCCGACGCCCCCGACGGCGAAACACCCGGTGCGCTCATCAGTCGGTGCGTCGTCGCACCAGAAGACGCCAACGGGTACGACGTGCTGGCCGCCGTCGTCGCATTGCGCTCCGACGGAGGCCTGATCTGCGGGATGAACGGATACCCCGCGACCGAGTGC
>JAJAYM010000363.1 GCA_027117675.1 Actinomycetes bacterium
CGCCCTTATGTCTGGCCTAACGGTGGTCGCCGGCTCGATGCGGAACGCAACAGCCGTGGCCAGATGGGTGACCGGGCGGTTCACCAGCATCGGCTTGGTGCCCACCGGTGAAGAGTGGCCAGATGGAGCCATGCGCGTCTGCTATGAGGACATCATCGGTGCAGGTGCCATCGCAGCAGGGATTGCCGACCTGGGCGGTGAAACCGGCATGTCGCCGGAGGTACGGGCCTCCGCCGCAGCCTTTCGGGCCAGATCGTCATTGGTCGAGGTTCCGTCGGGGCGCGACCTGGTCGACCGTGGGTTTGCTGACGACGTGCGCCTTGCGGAGGAGTTGGACGCCGACAACGTCGTTCCGATTCTTCGCAACGGCCGTTACGTCGCAGCGGATTGACCGCTTCGCCAGCCGGAAGGCCTCAGCCGGGGTTGGGGTGGTCGAATGGGGCGAGCACCTGGCGCAGCAACGAGGCGAGTAGGTCGGCGTCGGCAACGCCGAGCTCAGCCAAGATGGTCCGCTCATGGGCTAAGAGGTCGATCAGAGCTGCATCGACTTTGGCGGCGCCGGCCTCGGTGAGCTGCACCATCACGCTGCGACGGTCGTCGAGGGACGGATGCCGCTCGACCAGCCCGCGAGCGGCCAGTCGGTCGATCCGGTTGGTCATCGTGCCCGAGGTGACCAGGGTCTGCTGGAGGAGTCGACCGGGGGGTAGCCGGTAGGGGTCACCCGATCGTCTGAGGGCGGCGAGAACATCGAACTCCCAACCCTCCAGGCCGTGACGGCTGAACGCTTGTCCCCGGGCCCGGTCGAGATGGCGCGCGAGGCGAGTGACCCTGCTCAGCACCTCGAGGGGCGCGACATCGAGGTCTGGGCGTTCGCGTCGCCACGCTGCGACGATGTCGTCGACCTCATCGCGCCCGGTCGCGGCGGTCTCGCCTTGCGTCACGACGTCGTGTCTATCCCGAACCAGTCGCTGACCTGGTCACTCATGCATTGGTCGTAGGTGGCTTGGGTGGTCGAGACACGTTTGCAGTACTCATCGGCATCCTGCGTTCTGCCGATCAGCGCGAGGAACGCGATGCTGATCACGATTCCGACCAGCAACGCGAGGGCGCTGACGATGGTGGCGGCAATCGCCAGCCCAGCCGGACGACCGGACTTCTTGGCCGAAACCCAGGCGATGACGCCGAGGATGAGTGCGATCAGTGCTGCAGCCCCACCGACGAACGGGAACCAGCAGATGATGAGCGCGATAATGGCCACGACGAGTGCGACGATCGAGAGCGCGCCGGCTCCCGGCTTAGGCGCTTGCCCGCCTGGGTAGCCAGCGGCCGGATAGGTGGGGGCGGGGTATCCCGCAGGCGGCGGCGGAGGGTAGCCACCAGCAGGTGGAACGGCGTACGGGTCTTGGGGTGTCTGATCGCTCATGAGCAGCACGCTAGTGCGTGGCCGGTGGTCATGGAGGGAGCGACATCCGGCGCGCACCCCCAACAACTAGACATCCGCGGAGAGCTTGGGCTTGGCCTCAAGACCTCGCAATCCGTTCCAGCTGAGATTGACCAGGTGTGCCGCCACGTCCGCCTTCTTGGGCTTGCGGACATCGACCCACCACTGGCCGGTCAGGGCGACCATTCCCACCAGCATCTGTGAGTACATCGGCGCGAACTTTGCATCCAGGCCCCTCGCCTTGAACTCGCCGGCGAGTAGGTGTTCGACCTGTCCGGCGATATCAACGATCAAGCTGGCGAAGGTGCCCGTCGAGGTAGCGACGGGTGAGTCGCGTACGAGGATGCGGAAGCCGTCGGTGTCTTGCTCGATGTAGGTGAGCAGGGCGAGAGCGGCCTGTTCGAGCAGGCGACGCGGGTGGTCTCCGGTCAGGGCCCCCTCCACCATTCCCAACAGCTTTTGCATCTCGCGATCGACGATGACGGCGTATAGGCCCTCTTTGCCGCCAAAGTGTTCGTAGACGACCGGCTTGGACACCCCCGCCTTGGCGGCGATCTCTTCCACCGATGTCGCCTCATAGCCGCGTTCGGCAAAGAGCGTGCGCCCCACCTGCAACAACTGCTCACGACGGGCAGCGCTCGTCATCCGGGAGCGTCGCCGCTCCAGGGGTTGCTCACTCATGAGGCGCGGCGCGCCTCGATGCGTTCGGTCTTCGGCCAGCGGACGTCCCACACCCAGCCGGCCTTCTCCATCCAGGCGATGAGGCGGGCGCTGATGTCGATCTGGCCCTTCTCGACGCCGTGCCTGGCGCATGTGGGATCGGCGTGATGCAAGTTGTGCCAACTCTCGCCGAGGGATGGGATGGCGAGCCACCACACGTTGCCTGATCGGTCGCGTGACTTGAACGGACGGTTCCCCATGACGTGGCAGATCGAGTTGATCGACCAGGTGATGTGGTGCACCAGTGCGATTCGTACGAAGCCGCCCCAGAAGAGGCCGGTGAAGAAGCCCCACCATGACCACGTGATCAGCGCTCCGAGAACCGCTGGGAGAAGGACGGACGTGATGACGATCCACCCGAATCCGTTCGACACCCGACGCATTGCTGGCTCGTCGACGAGGTCGGGGGCGTACTTGCGGGTGGGCGTCTGCTCGACGTCGAAGAACCATCCCATGTGAGCGAAGTACAGCCCCTTGAGCAACGCGGGGAGTGATTCACCGAAGCGCCAGGGTGAGTGTGGGTCACCCTCCTTGTCGCTGAACGCGTGGTGCTTGCGGTGGTCGGCAACCCAGCGGTCGAGTGGGCCTTCGATGGCGAGACTGCCGGCGATCGCCAGCATGACGCGAACCCACTGCTTGGCCTTGAACGCACCGTGCGTGAAGTGGCGATGGAAGCCGACAGTGATGCCGGCTGCGCTGATGAAATAGAAGGCGACCAAGAGCGCGATGTCGACCGGACCGACGAATCCACCCCACGCCAGGGGGATCGCGAGCGCCACAGCAAGCGGGGGCACGACGATGAAGTAGTAGAGCCAAAACACGTGCACCGGGGTCTGTTCGGCTGGCGCATCGACGGCAGACGGGTCGGGTGGCGGGTTGTGAAGGTCGGTAAGCTCAATGGTCACTGATGTACTTCCTCTCAAGTTACTCAACCGTAACCTACGGTTCCGTAACTTGTCCACCGTGGCGCTGTGCCGACCCCCACGTCCGCTCGTTAGGATCGCCTGCGACTCCGTTCCCGGGTCGTCTAAGGGCAGGACAACGGGTTTTGGTCCCGTGAATGGGGGTTCGAATCCTCCCCCGGGAGCCCCGACCTTTCGGTGGCGCGGTGCCGGGCCTGATCCCCGGTATCCTGCGCTCGGCTCAACTACCTGAGTCACCGCCCCCCGCCAGGAGCCCGCCACAGTGTCCCTGCCAGCGTCCTTGCCAGTGTCCCTGCGCCGCCCGGCCGCCGTGATCGTCTTGGCCGCAGGCGAGGGCACCCGAATGCAGTCGAAGACCCCGAAGGTGCTCCACGAGTTCCTCGGGCGCAGTCTGCTCGGACACGTGCTCACGGCCTGCCAGCCCCTTGCCGCTGACACCACGGTCGTGGTGGTCGGTCACGGACGGGAGGCGGTCAGCACCCACCTCCGCGGCCTCGCCCCGGATGCGATCGCCGTCGTGCAGGCTGAACAACACGGAACCGGCCACGCGGTACGGATGGCCGTTGACGCCGTCCCGGCGCTTTCCGGGACCGTGGTCGTGGTGTGCGGGGACACCCCGCTCCTGACCGCCGAGACGCTGCGCAAACTTACGATCCACCACGACGACCGCCAAGCGTTGGTCACGGTCTTGACGGCGCGGTTGGACGACCCAACGGGGTATGGACGCATCGTGCGCAGCGCCGACGGCTTCGTGCGAGGAATCGTCGAGGAGCGCGACGCTGACGAGCAGACCCTTCTGATCGACGAGATCAATGCCGGTATCTACGCGTTCGAGGCATCGACACTGCGGGCCGCTCTCGCCCTGCTGTCGACTGACAACAGCCAGGGCGAGGAGTACCTCACCGACGTCATCGGCGGCCTCGACGGCGGAGGTGGCCGGGTCGACGCCTTGGTGGTTGAGGACGCGCGCGAGGTCATGGGCGTCAACGACCGGGTGCAGTTGGCCGAGGCAAGAGCGGCCATGCGTGACCGCATCAACCATGGGTGGATGCGGGCTGGCGTCAGCATCATCGACCCGGCAACGACCGTGATCGACGTCGCAGTCCACCTCGAGCCTGACGCAGTAATCGCGCCATGGACGTTGCTCGAAGGCTCGACGACCGTGGCGGCAGGTGCGGAAGTGGGGCCAGGGTCGCATCTCACCGACTCAACGGTCGGTGCCAACGCCACGGTGCGGTTCACCACCGCCGACCGCGCTGTCATCGGCGATGATGCCAGCATTGGCCCCTACACGTATCTGCGGCCCGGCACTGTCCTTGGTCGCGGTGCCAGGGTCGGCGCCTTCGTCGAAGCCAAGAACGTCACCGTGGGCGAGGGGTCGAAGATTACCCATCTCTCCTACGTGGGTGACGCTGAGATCGGCGTCGGCTCGAATATCGGCGCTACCACGGTCTTCGTGAACTACGACGGTGTCGCCAAGCATCGCACCGTGATCGGTGACCACGTACGGATCGGTAGTGACACGATGCTGGTGGCCCCAGTCACCATCGGGGACGGTGCCTACACCGCGGCCGGCTCGGTGATCACCGACAGTGTCCCAGCCGGCGCGATGGCCGTTGGAAGAGCCAGGCAGCGCACGATCCGCGACTGGGTATTGCGCAAGCGCCGCGGTTCGGCTTCCGCGCTGGCCGCAGAGCAAGCTCACCTGTTGGCCGACGAACAGCCCACCGATGACACAGTGCGAGCAACAGGGGAGAATGGCCGAGCGGGATCAGGCGACGGTCGCGACGAACCGGAAGGCACTGACTCATGATCGAGTCCACCAATTCCAAGAAGCTCATGCTCTTCTCCGGTCGGGGGCACACCCAACTGGCCGATGACGTCGCTTCTGAGCTCGACACCGAGTTGACCCCCACGTCGCTTTTCGATTTCGCCAATGGTGAGATCTTCGTGCGCTACGAAGAGTCCGTTCGAGGGTCTGACGCGTTCGTGATCCAGTCGCACACCACACCTGTGAACACCTGGATCATGGAGCAGCTGATCATGGTCGATGCGCTCAAGCGAGCGTCGGCCAAACGGATCACGGTGGTCGCGCCGTTCTACGGGTACGCCCGCCAGGACAAGAAGCACCGCGGACGTGAGCCGATCTCCGCTCGCCTGATGGCCGACTTGTTCAAGACCGCTGGGGCGAACCGCCTGATGTCCGTCGACCTACACACTTCGCAGATCCAGGGCTTCTTCGACGGCCCTGTCGACCACCTCTTTGCTCTCGAGACGTTGGCGCACTACGTGGCGAGCCGGGTCGCTGACCGGTCCCGGATCACCGTTGTGTCGCCGGACGCCGGACGCGTCCGGGTAGCCGAGCGCTGGACCGACCGGCTGGGCAGCCCACTGGCCATCATCCATAAGCGGCGCGACCCCGATGTTCCGAACGAGGTCAAGGTCTTAGAGGTCGTCGGTGATGTCAAGGGGCGGATCTGCGTGCTCGTCGACGACATGATTGACACCGGTGGAACGATCGTGAAGGCGGCTGAGACCCTCTTCGACCAGGGTGCCTCTGAGGTCATCGTCACCGCTACCCACGGAATCTTCAGCGGGCCAGCGATCGACCGACTCAAGAACAGTCGCGTCTCCGAGGTCGTCGTCCCAGACACACTTCCGATTGCGGAAGAGATGCGTTTCGACAAGCTGACGGTCTTACCGATCGCCCCCATGCTGGCGCGGGCTATCCGGGAGGTTTTCGACGACGGCTCAGTGACGAGCCTCTTCGACGGCAACGCGTAGACGCCTTCCCCCACCCGGGCTAACGGACGGACGGCCTAGTCCGATTTAGCCCACCCAGTTGGCCCAACTCGACTGCTACGCCGTCAAGGGATGAGCAGTCCTCCCCGATGTGCCGTTAGACGCACAGCTGGGAGCAGCCGAATGACCAGCACCACCCCTCGTACTTCGACCCGCATCATCGGGGTCACCATGGTGCTTGCCATCACCGCCGGTCTCGGCGTCGCTTCGATGGTGGCTCCTACATCAGCCGCGCCAGTCGGCGCGGCTGACGCGGTCCAGCGGTCGGCTCTGGGGCTGAACCTGATCAAGAACTCC
>JAJAYM010000364.1 GCA_027117675.1 Actinomycetes bacterium
ACACGACCGTCGGCCAGACACCAACCCCACGAACAGGAATTCATGATCATAAACTGGTCGGCGATCAACGACCGGACACCGCCAACCCCGTGAAAGATCTAGGTCGACGGTCGGGCATCTCCCCGGCGGTCCGGTCACGGCGGGTCCGGCGGGGGAGGCTGTGTGCCCACGACCGGCGGCGCCCCTCGCCTCGAGGAGCCCTTCGGATCTACTGCAACCAGGGAGGCACCTCCCCCCGCGCGGCGAGCATGGAGTCGTAGCCGGGCTGACGGAAGATATCGTGGAGTTGCCGCCGGCGAACGCCCTGGTTGCCACCGTCGTAGAGCGGGAAGACCATGGCGTCGCGCATCATCCGCTCAAGCGGCGCGAGGTCGCGGGTGTAGCTGGCGATTCCGACCACCCGCATGCAGTCGTAGACCGTGGACACCGCGGTTTCCGAGCAGAACACCTTCGTCATGATGGGCAGCTCTTCGGCCAACCCGCCGGTCTGTTCGAAATTGTGGCAGGCCTTCCACGTCAGGTAGCGGCACGCCTCGATCCGCATCTTGATATCCGCCAGCATGAATCCGACGTTCTGGTGCTCGATCACCGGTGAGGTGCCCAAGCGCTTCTCGGTGTGGGCGAAGTCGAGGGCGTACTCGAACGCGGCGCGCATGGTCCCGACGCAGGCCGCCCCGATCAGAGCGGCGGTCCAGCTGCACGCACCGGACACGATTCGTCGGCCATGCCGCCCAGGCTCACCGATGAGGTTCTCGGCTGGCACCCGGACCGCATCGAAGTGCACCCGGGGGGTGACGACCCCGCGGTTACCGATCTTGTCGTACACATCGGTGACGCTGATCCCGGCCACGTCACCCGGTACCGCGATCACCGCCAACGACTCGTCGGCCCCCGCCGCCGGATCGGTCCGGCAGACGACGGTGTAGAGGTGGCACCCCTTCTTTTCCCAGCCGGTGCCGTTGGTCGTGTAGTGCTTCTGCCCGGTGATGACCCACTCGTCACCGTCTCGGCGGGCATATGTCTGTATCCCGCCGGCAGGGTCCGGTGAGTCGAAGTTGGCGCCACCGGCGACGTCGGTGAAGGCATAGGAGGCGAGCAGGTCGCCCTCCGAATCCTCGACGAAGGGCCGCAGCAGCCGTTCCTTCTGCTCCGGGGTGCCGTGCTGGATGATCGGCTGCAACCCGAGCCCGGAGGCCAGCAGCGTGGTCGGCACGTTGATATCGACCCTGCTGAGCTCCTCGGCGGCGATCGCGAAATCCACCATGGAAAAACCGCCGCCTCCGTACTCGGTCGGGATGAAGGCGGTAGTGAACCCCGCCTTGGCCATCTGACGGTAGGCCTCGCGACCTTCTAGGAACGCCGCCCAGCCATCCGGGGCGCGGTCGATGTTCTCGGCGACCGGCCGAAGCACCCCCTCGGCGAACGCCTGCGCGTTCTTGCGCAGCTCCTGCTGGCCGTCACTCAGGCTGAAATCGATCGCCATGTGTCCGCTCCCGTCCCGACGAGGTGTGTTGTTCCGCACAGTCTCGGATGACCACGCCATCGCGCGCATGGACATCTGTGCATCAGGACTTGGACGGTCGTGCACAGCTCAGTCGGTGCCCAGCGCGGTTGGCCGGACAGTAGTGCGAGCCGTCGGGGCGGGGCGCTATCCCGATGTGCTGCGCGGCCAGCGACCGGCAGTCGCAACGAACGGCGGGTCAGTTGTCGTTCGCTCCTCATGCTCAGCTGCCTCCGCACGGGCGCGCTCCCGTACCCGGTACTCGCTGGGAGCGCAGTCGTAGTGCCGACGGAACACTCTGCTCAGGTGCGCGCCGTCGCAGAATCCCCAGCGCCCGGCGATCTCGATGATCGGCGTGTCCACCTTGGGGTCGACCAACTCTCGGACCACCTCGCGTAGGCGCATCTCGCGGACGACGGTGGCGAACGTGCTGCCGGTTTCGGCGTAGAGCTGGTGCAGTTTGCGCACCGACACACCGACGTGAGCGGCTGCGTCCTCGACCCGCACCGCACCCAGCGGGAGCCGTTCCGCGACGAACCGCGTGACGGTGGCTCGTACGGCGGCGTCGTACCCGGCCCGGTCGACGTGGGCCGGCAGCTCGAACGCGCCCAATGCGGTCGCTAAGACCTGGGTGTAGGCGTGGTCGAGCGCCAGGCGGGACGCCACGGTGAGGAGGTCCCGGGACGTCCAGAGCGACGCCATCATGGTGGCGGCCACCGCGCCGGGTCCACGACGACCGTCGACCGTCATCGCGGTCACCGCCAGATCCTGGGGTAGGAACGTCGTCAACTGCGGTCGGGGCACCCGGAACGACAGCACACGCCAGGCCTCGCCCGCCGCCGACTCCTCGAATTCCAGACGGTATGACCGGGTTGTGTCGAAGAGCGCAAACGTTCCGGGTGTGACCGTGCACTGCCGGCCGTCCTGCTCGCCGCGGCAGCTCCCGACCAACTGCAAGTTCACGAACACCGCCTCGGTCGGCGAGCGACGGACCTCGACATCGCCGTGGGTCAGGCGCTGTGTGCACGATGCGATCTCTGCGCAGTTGGTCGTGGTGAGCGGCGCCGAGCACACCCAGCCGTGCATCCCGCGAGGGTGTCGGCTGCGCGCGAGATGTCGTCTGGTCCGTGCGGGTGCCAATGGAGTGAAGGCCTGACAGACCACGTCGGCCCAATAGCTGAACTGATCTTCGGTCGGAAGCTCCTCCGTGTTCCAGTACACGTCATCCCTCCCGTTTCGATGACGCGCGGGCCTCCAGGTGCAGGTTGCGCTGGCGAGGGCGGACCGCACCGACAGCTGAACACCCGAGGTGTAGCAGTGCCGCGCTGAGGAAGCAAGCCTGCCCCAGGGCGCGGTGTGGTGGTGTGGTGGTGTGTCATCTCAGGCCAGGCTGGCCGCGGAACCGAGGCGCTCGCGCCCGTCTGTTGTCCGGACGTTCGGCGTGCGCATCTTGACGTCGTTCCCGGTGGGCACGTAGGCGCATGAAGAACCCCGCCGGGCTGGGTGCCGGGCGGGGTTTGGTGTTCATGCTGTCGGCGTGGTGGTCATTCTGTTGTCACCTCCGTCACGGCGGTGCGGGCGCTGGACTCGTCGACGATGGCCTTGTTCGCGGCGAACGCCGCGACGAGGGCTTGCAGGGCGAGGTTGTTGACCGCGCGGGGGTAGCCACGGCTGGTCTGGTGGATCAGCGTGGTGGCGTCGTCGGAGAACAGGGTGTCGCCGCGCCCGGCCAGGCCGAGGTGATGACGGATGTAGCTGTGGGTTTCCTCGGCGGTCATGGCTGGCATCGCGTAGCGCAGCCCGATGCGCTGGTCCAGGGCGGCCAGCGCGCCGAGTTTCATCCGCCGCCGCAGGGTGGGCTGGCCGACCAGCAGGCAGGCGAACGGGCTGACGGAGTCCATGTCGTGGTTGGTCAGTTACGCCAGATAAGATATCGACGTAACTGACCTTATGCCGAGCCGGTGTTATGCCGAGGCGAGCGGTGCGGGGGCCGGATCGTCCTACCATGCAGCGGGACACCCAGCCGCCCGCTCGGCATAATCGCGGGCTGCGGTTGAAGGCTTGCCTCGTCTGGAGCGTGGGCTCCGGAGGAGGAGGCGATCATGAAAAAGTCGACGCGGGTGCTGGTGACGGGCCCGCTGGAGCCGTACGCGGCGGGGTATCGGCGTGAGCTGGATCGGAAGGGCTACTCGTAGTGGACCGCGGTTGAGTGTGCCAGCCTGAGTTGGCCCCACTTGGAGCCCGAGTGC
>JAJAYM010000365.1 GCA_027117675.1 Actinomycetes bacterium
ACCGAGTCCGAGATCTGGTCGGCCATCTTGTCGGGATGACCCTCGGTCACAGACTCGGAGGTGAAGAGTCGGCCAGTCACAACGGGTGCACTCCTCGAGGGTGATCGGTGGCACGGTCGGCGAAAGTCTAGTGATGCTCGGCCTGGCCCGACTCGGGGTGTGCCGGGTGCACCCACCCGTCGGCCAACCATTGATCGCGCACTATGCCCCACACGACATGAGCAAGCTCGCGTTTGGGGCCGCGAGGAATCTCCGTCTCTGAACCGTCTCGGCTGAGCACGACGGCGGCGTTGTCATCGGTTCCGAAGGCCAGCCCGTCGCCAACCTCGTTCACGACGAGCAGGTCAGCGCCTTTGCGCTCCAGCTTCTCGCGGCCATGTTCAAGCCAGCCCACCCGACTGTCGCCAGTCTCCGCGGCGAACCCAACAACCACCTGATGATCAGGCTTGGCGGCCACCAGAGCCGACAGCACGTCGTCGGTGGGTTCGAGGACAACGGTCGGCGCACCGTCGCCCTTCTTCAGCTTGTGATCGGCAGACCCGCTCGGCCGAAAGTCGGCCACCGCCGCAGCCATCACAACGGCGTCTGCCCCAACCGATCGCGCGAGTACGGCGTCCTTGAGCTGAGCGGCCGTTTCGACGACCGTCACGATGACGCCGGCCGGATCGGGGAGGTCGACGTTGGCTGCGACAAGGTCGACGACAGCGCCGCGCGCTGCGGCTGCGGCTGCCAGCGCGTAGCCCTGACGCCCGCTGCTGCGATTGCCGAGGAACCGCACCGGGTCAAGAGGCTCGCGGGTGCCACCAGCTGAGACGACGACGTGTCGGCCGCGCAGGTCGAATGAGCCCCACGTGTCGACCGGACGCCTAGCCACCACCTGCTCGACGATCTCGAGAATCTGCGACGGCTCTGGCATGCGCCCCTTGCCGCTGTCGGCTCCGGTAAGCCTGCCAACAGCCGGCTCGACAACCAGCACGCCACGACCACGCAGGGTCGCAACGTTCTGCACGGTGGCCGGGTGTTCCCACATCTCGGTGTGCATGGCCGGAACCATGATCACCGGACAGCGCGCCGTCAGCAGGACGTTCGTCAGCAGGTCGTCGGCGAGGCCATGGGCCGCCTTTGCCAAGAGATTCGCCGTGGTTGGGGCGATCACGACCAGTTCGGCCTGTTGCCCGATCCGCACATGCGGAACCTCATGGACGTCTGCCATGAGGTCAGCGGTGACCGGCTGCCCGGAGAGCGCAGCCCACGTCGGTGCTCCGACGAACTGGAGTGCAGCCGCCGTCGGTACCACGCGCACGTGATGGCCGGCTTCGGTGAGGAGACGCAACAGGTCGCACGCCTTGTAGGCGGCAATCCCCCCGGCCACGCCGAGCACGATGCGCGGCATCGAAGTGTTGCGGAGCCGCGGGGTCAGCTGTCGGTGGGTTCGGTGGCCGCTGAGAGCGGAACGGACCCGGGGACCACTTCAACGTCACCGTCGATGCGCTCGTAGGTCAGCAGATCGGCACTGATCTCACGCATGGCGATCGACAGTGGCTTCTCTTGGACGTGGGTGTCGACGAGCGGGCCGACGTACTCAAGCAGCCCTTCGCCCAGCTGTGAGTAGTAAGCATTGATCTGGCGAGCCCGCTTGGCCGAGTAGAGGACCAGTGCGTACTTCGAGTCGACCTTGCTGAGCAGTTCGTCGATCGGGGGGTTGGTGATTCCCTCGGGAACACCGATGACTCCGGACACGCGAACTCCTACAGATCAGGGGGTGGGGTGCTTCCGTCCTCGACGGACTCCATTAATGCTACCAAGCGCTCACACACCTGGTGAACATCGTCGTTCACTACCGTCACATCGAACTCTGCTGCAGCCGCGAGCTCGATCCTCGCGCGGGCCAGGCGTTGGGCGATGACCACCTCGTCCTCGGTGCCCCGCCCGGTCAGCCGTTTGGCCAGAATCTCCCAGGATGGCGGCGCCAGAAAGACCAGCAGGGCCTCCGGCATGGCCGCCCGCACCTGTCTGGCGCCCTCCAGCTCGATCTCGAGCAGCACCCGCTCCCCTCGCTCCAGGCGCTCAAGAACCGGTGCTCTCGGTGTCCCATACCGGTGTCCGGCGAACTCCGCCCATTCCAGCAGCTGCCCCTCGGCAACAGCGGCATCGAAGGCATCCTCGGCGCAGAAGAGGTAGTGCAGCCCGGCTATCTCTGCAGGCCGAGGACGACGTGTGGTGAGTGAGACCGATTGCCAGATCGTGGGGTACACGGCACGCAAACGGGCGACGACGGTGCTCTTCCCGACCCCTGACGGACCGGACAGCACCGTCAGCCGACACCGCCGACTGGCGGGGTCGTGCGAGGCGCTCACTTGCGGGGGCTCGCTCCGAGCTCTTGCACCCGCACGGCGGGCGGAGCGAACTCTCGATGCAGAGCAGCGACCTGGTTGGCCCCGAGGCCCCTCACTCGGCGGGTCTCGGAGATCCCGATCTTTTCCATCAACTGACGCGCCCTGACCTTGCCGACGCCAGGGAGCGACTCGAGCAGCGCAGAGACTTTCATCTTGCCGATGATGTCATCGGTGCGCCCTTGCTCGATGACATCGAAAAGGGACGCCCCCGAGTGCTTGAGGCGGTTCTTCACTTCCGCGCGCACCCGGCGGGCTTCAGCTGCCTTCTCCAGTGCCGCAGCACGCTGTTCAGGAGTCAACGGAGGAAGAGCCACGGCGCACCTTTGGTCGGAAGCTGCTCGACCGGTCAGCCGGCTTGCCGGCTGGTCGCGGTCGGACATCGGACGGCCCTGAACTTAGCGAGTCTGGGCCTCCCCCGGCAACGTCAGTCCTCCGATCCGCCGGCGGGCGGCCGCCCGAGTTCGGTCGTCCGCGCCTTCAAGAAGTCGCTCCTTCAAGCAGTCGCGCGGCAGCACCCGCCCGATCCTCGGCACCGGTGATGGGTCGCCCCACCACCAGGAGGTCGGCCCCAGCCGCCAGCGCCTGCCGCGGCGTCGCGACCCGCCGCTGGTCTCCGACGGGGGCGCCAGCCGGTCGCACGCCCGGGGTGATCAGCAGCACGTCGGCGCCCACGGCCTCGCGCACAGCCGCGACCTCGTGCGGTGAGCAGACCAGCGCCTTGGCCCCAGCATTGACGGCCATGGCGGCCAGTCGAAGGACGGCCTCGCGTGGCGGGCCGGAGAGGCCAACGGCTCGAAGGTCGGATTCGCTCATCGAGGTCAAGATGGTCACCGCCGTGACATGCGCCTCGGGGAGCGCATCGACGGCAGCCCGCACCATGGCCTCCCCGCCGAGCGCGTGCACGGTGACGAACGCAGGCATCAGTTTCGCGACCGCTCGACAGGCACCAGCAACGGTGTTCGGAATGTCATGCAACTTCAGATCGAGGAAGAGAAGGCCTGATGGTGCGGCCGCCCGAACCTCGCGCACTCCCGATGCCCCGGCGGCCAGGTAGAACTCG
>JAJAYM010000366.1 GCA_027117675.1 Actinomycetes bacterium
AAACAGTTGTCGCCCATCCTCGAGCGACTGGCTGCCGACGACGCTGGCGCTTGGGTGCTTGCCAAGGTCGACGTCGAAGCCAACCCCCAGTTGTCGGCGGCCGCGCAGGTGCAGAGCATCCCGACCACGCTGGTGGTGTGGCAGGGCCAGGTGATCCCGGGTTTCACCGGCGCACTTCCGGAGGCCCAGGTGCGCGACTTTCTTGACCAGGTCGTTGCACTGGTTGGTGCCGCCCCAGTCAGTGGCGACGAGTCCGATGTCGTGCCAGAAGACGCCGAGCTTGCTGTCGCTGATGATGCTCTTGCGCGTGACGACCTTCCGGCAGCAGAGGCGGCCTACCGAGCCATTCTCGTCGGGCGTCCGGAGCACCCCGAGGCGCGACAGGGGCTCGCCAGCGTCACCCTCCTCAGGCGCACGTCCGGCGTCGATCCGTCCGTCGCGATAGCGGCGGCTGAGGGAACCGACGATGTCGTCGCTCACACGATGGCCGCAGACTTCGAGTTGCTCGGGGGACTGGTGTCGGAGTGTTTCGACCGGATGATTGCTCTGGTGCGCCGGACAAGTGGTGCCGAGCGGGACGCCGCCAAGGAGCATCTCCTCGAGCTCCTCGACCTCGTAGGAAATGAGGATCCGCGGGTGCTGGCCGCTCGCCGCTCCCTGGCCAGCGCGCTGTTCTGAGCCTGGCCAACTCCGCGTCGAGGAGTCGATTCACCCGTTTGGACGCGTTCGTCCCCCGTGCGGCGTAGTCAGCAACCCTGGCCCTCCCGCCGAAGACCGGAATGTAGGTCTTGTCGAGGAGGACGTCCATGGTCTCGCGTGCATCGCGACCGATAGTGCTGATGCTGATGGCGGCTGCTGTCACCGTCGGTCTGTCAGCGCCCCTGACATCGAACAACTCGGCGGGTGCGGCTGGCGACGACTTTGAGGTCGCCAACTGGACAGACCCAGATGGCAAAGACCACCGCATCCGGTGGAATCCGTGCCAGACGAAAGTCACCTACGCGGTCAACACCCGCTTGGCCGGTGGCACGACGGCAGCTCGCAACGCCGCTGTTGCCGATGTGAAGGCCGCGTTCAAGCGCGTGTCGAATCGCACCGGAATCCCGTTTGCGTTCGCCGGGCGCACGTCAGAGATCCCGAACAACGCTGAAGACGAGTCGTGGTCAAACCGGCAGAAGGCAGCAGAGATCGTCGTCGCCTGGGTCGACCAGTCACGGGCGAAGTACCGGACCAACCTCATGACTGATAACGGAAATGGTTACGCCTCGGGGGTCGGCGGGTGGATGATGCGTGCCTGGACCGACTCCGAGGGTCGCTGGCGGGCAGCGATCGGACGCGGGTTCGTCGTGATCAACTCAGGTCACAACAGCACCTACACGGCTGGGTTCGGATCCGGCGTGACGCGCGGAGCGTTGCTGCTGCACGAGATCGGTCACGCCGTTGGACTCGACCACGTGGGAACGACCAGCGAGATCATGTACCCGACCATGCTCGAACGTTCCTTCAGCAAGTACAAAGACGGCGACCGCAACGGGTTGTCCCGGGTCGGCAAGCCGCTCGGCTGTATTGCCGGCGCGTCAGACACCTGGCCGCAGATCTAGCGCGCAGATCTAGCGTCAGCCGGATCGGACCGCTTCGCCCACCAACCCCAGCGGTGGGGAGCCCAGCTCCATGAGCGCGTCATGGAACCGCCTCAGTGAGAACGCCGAACCCCATTGTCGCCGAGCGTCTTCTCTGGCGTCGAGGATCATCCACTTGCCCCACGTGTAGACCCCATAGGTGGGATCGAACGACCCTCTGCGCGCCTCCGAACGCGCCGTCGCCTGGGGCATCAGCGCGTCACTCACAAAGGCTGCTGTTGCTTCATCGACGTTCATGGCTCCGGTGTGCAGGCCGATGGCACACCACAGGCGTGTCACCCGCACCAGCGCCTCAAGGGCGACGCCGATCTGGAACCGAGGGTCGTCGGCGCGGATGCCTTCTTCGAGCATGAGCTCCTCGCCGTAGTGCGCCCAGCCCTCGGCAAAGCCTGCACCGACCAGTGATCGCCGGACGTCTCCTGGTACATGTCGCAGGGCCCGCCCATGCGCAAAGTGACCGGGGGCTACCTCGTGTGCGGTGACCGCTGCGAGGGCTGTCTCGCTGAACATCGAGAGCCATTCGGCTTGCTCCGATTCCGGCCAGGTCGGTTCGGGTGGGGTGATGTCGTAGTGGGATGGCCCATCCGGCTCGTAGGGGCCAGACCAGGCGAGCATCGCTGTCGCCCAACGACGTGATGGTGGCGCAACTCCGACGCGGCACTCGCCATCGAGGTGAGTGAGCCATTCTCGTTCACGACAGAAGGCGATGGTTTCATCGCTGACCGCCGCTGCTGCTGACACCACGTCCTCAGCAGCTGGATGCTCAGCGAGCAGCGTGGCGACGGTGTCTGCCGAGCGAACTCCTGGCGCCAGCCGCTGACATCCGGCGTCCATCATCGCGCGCAGTCGTTCGCGCTCCTGCTCGGCGCGAGCTGTCAGGGAGGTGAGGTCGACATCGGCGACGGCTTCGTGGGCGCCCATCAACAGTTCGAGTGCCGAGCGACCGAGCGCGGTATCGGGGGGACCGTCGACAGCCAGCCCGCGCAAGTGCTCGACGAAGCGCCCGTGTGCCGCGAGTGCCGCCTTAGCGCCGCGATTGTCCTTGGGTATGCCGTCGGCGAGTCCGACGACAGCGGGCAGCAGGGCCTCGGCGCCCGGCGCCGGCACCCGGTCGAGCGACTCGATAGCCATATCGACGCCATCGGGCCACTGAGCCAGATGCAGAGTCCGCGCAACATCGCGCTCCTCTTCTGGGGCGTAGTTGCGGTCGTAGCAGGCGAGCTCGAGGTTTTCCAGGTGGACCAGCGGGTTGCGCCGGTGCATGTGGAGGGCGCCAAGGGCAACCCGCGCTGAGTTCTCGAACGCTCGAAGATGTGCCTCGTCGTGGGCATCCTCGATCGACGGTCCACCGAGTTGGGCGAGGGCTTTGTCGACGCCGGCGGGTGACAGATCCTGGATCTGGCCGTCGTACTCGTGGCGACCAGTGCCTTCGCGTGCCTCGGCGATGGACAGGTCGATGACAGCGCGCAGTCGGGCATTCATGACGGTGAGCGTAGGTGAGCAGCACGCCCAGGCTCGGGGCGGCCGGAGGCTCCGTCCTGGTGGCGGCAGCCCCTCGCTACGAGAGTTAGCCCTGGATTTATGGCCTGTAGCGCCGCATTTTCGAGGCTAACTCTCGTAGCGGCTGCTGAGCGCCATGGCGAGCGCAAACGCCCCAAGTGACGGGAATCACTGCTCCACTGCGGCCCTGGGGGTGATTGGATCCAATGCTTCTGGCAGACTGACGCGTGAGTCAGTTACTGACATCAGTGGCCGCCTCAGGGACTGACCCGTTCGGGTCGGCATCACCCACCGACGGCCCGACCACTCCGGCGGGCACGACGGTCGGCATCAGGAGGTGCGTTCGTCGCCGTGAAAATTGTCGTGTGCGTGAAGCAGGTGCCCGATTCTTGGGCCGAGAAGAAACTCAACCCGACTGACAACACCCTCGACCGTGATGCCGCCGACGCTGTTGTCAACGAGCTGGACGAATATGCAATTGAAGAGGCACTGCAAATCCGAGAGCGACTCGGCGGCGCTGACGCGTGCACGGTGACCGTGCTGACCGTCGGCCCCGAGAAGGCGATTGAGAGCGTCCGCAAAGGTCTGCAGATGGGCGCCGATGACGGTGTCCACGTGATCGATGATGCCATCCACGGTAGTGACGCCGTTGCCACCTCCGCAGTGCTTGCTTCCGCGATTGAACGTCTGGCACCTGACCTTGTCCTGATGGGCTCGGAGAGCACCGACGCTCGGATGTCGGTCGTTCCAGCGATGCTCGCCGAGCGCACCGGACGCCCACAGTTGACGTTTGCCGGCAAAGTCGAACTCGACGCTGCATCCAGCCCCGGCACCGTGCGCATTCAGCGAGTGACCGACTACGGATACGACGTCGTCGAGGCGCAGCTTCCCGCGGTGGTGAGCGTGGTCGAGAAGATCAACGAACCCCGCTACCCGTCCTTCAAGGGGATCATGGCGGCCAAGAAGAAGCCGGTCGAGACGTTGTCGCTGACTGACCTCGGCGTCGAGGCAGCCGCTGTGGGCCTCACGGGCTCCTGGAGTTCAGTGCAGGACTTCGCCGCCCGTCCGCCACGGGCAGCCGGCACTGTCGTCACCGACGCCGGCGACGGCGGCACCAAAGTGGCTGACTTCCTCAGCGCCCAGAAGTTCATCTGACCAGCAGGCACAACCGTCCGGGAGGACCCCATGGCTGAAGTACTTGTGCTCGTTGAGCACGCCAGCGGTGACGTCAAGAAGGTCACCTTCGAACTCCTCACCCTCGCTCGCTCACTCGGAGAGCCTTCCGCTGTCGTCATCGGCGACGTCACCGATGATCTCGTCGCCAGCCTGGCTGATGGCGGCGCCGACACCGTCTATGTGGCCAGCGGGTCTGAGTATGGCGACCACGTAGTGGCGCCGAAGGTCACCGCACTTCAGGCAGCACTAGCAGCGTCAGGCGCCGCCGGCGTCCTGGTGCCGGCCACGGCCGAGGGTAAAGAGATCGCCGCTCGGCTCGCGGTGCGTACCGGCTCGGGCATCATCACCGACGCCGTTGGCGTGGACGCCGGATTCGTCGCTCAGCAGTCGGTCTTCGGCGGCTCGACCTTGGTGCACTCCGCCGTCAGCACCGGAACTCCGATCATCGCCGTGCGCCCCAACAGTGTTGCCGCTGAGCCGTCTTCTGGTGTCGGGCGACGGGTTGATTTGGATGTGACGGTCACCGACACGGATCGGCTGACGACGGTTACCGAGCGGGTCGCTCAGCAGAAAGCAGGACGCCCAGAGCTCAACGAGGCGGCGATCGTCGTCTCCGGCGGGCGTGGCGTCGGGTCGCCTGAGGGATTCGCCGTGATCGAGTCCCTCGCCGACTCCCTCGGCGCCGCCGTCGGGGCGTCGCGCGCCGCCACCGACGCCGGCTGGTACCCGCACCAGTTCCAAGTAGGCCAGACCGGCAAGACCGTCTCGCCGCAGCTCTACATCGCGAACGGAATCTCCGGGGCTATTCAACACCGGGCGGGGATGCAGACGTCGAAGACGATCATCGCGGTCAACAAGGATCCGGAGGCGCCGATCTTCGACCTCGTTGACTTCGGGGTCGTCGGTGACCTGCATGCCATCGTGCCCCAGCTGACCGAGGAAGTCACTCGGCGCAGGGCCTGACACCGGCTCGCCTAGACTGAGTCGGCGATGGCCTACCTGGATCACGCTGCAACGACGCCGATGCTCCCGGCCGCGATGGCGGCCCTCACCAAGGAGCTCGGCGAGGTTGGCAACCCCTCGTCGCTCCATGCGGCGGGACGACGGGCCCGACGCGTAGTCGAAGAGAGCCGCGAGGCGATCGCGGCGGCGTTCGGCGCACGTCCCAGTGAGGTCGTGTTTACCGCCGGTGGTACCGAAGCGGACAACCTGGCGATCAAGGGGCTCTACTGGAGTCGGCAACAGCAGTGTCGCCGGCCACGGATTCTGGCGAGCAGCGTTGAGCACCACGCCGTCCTCGATCCCGTTCAATGGCTCGTCGACTACCAGGGGGCCGAGGTGGTTTGGCTCGATGTTGACTCCGTCGGTCGGGTTGATCCCCAGCACATTCATGACGAGATCGCCAAAGATCCGCAGTCGGTGGCCCTGGTCACGGTGATGTGGGCCAACAACGAAGTGGGCACCGTGCAGCCCATCGCCCAGTGCGCTGCGGTGGCTGCTGGCTTCGAGGTGCCCTGCCACTCTGACGCCGTCCAGGTCGCCGGTCACCTTCCGCTCGACTTCGCCGCGTCTGGGTTGGATGCCCTAACCATCAGTGGACACAAACTGGGTGGCCCCCTCGGTGTTGGGGCCTTACTCCTCGGTCGATCCGTATCGCCGACGCCGTTGATCCATGGTGGAGGTCAAGAGCGGGACGTGCGATCGGGCACGCTCGACACTCCGTCCATCGCCGGTTTCGCTGCCGCTGCGACCGAAGGGATGGACACCCGACCAGATCGTGAGGCCACCGTCGCAGCGCTGCGCGACGACCTGATCGCCGGCGTTCTCAAGCAGGTTCCCGACGCACGGCTGAATGGAGACCCGCGAATGGACGCGGCGCATCGCCTGCCCGGAAACGCGCACCTGTCTTTCCCCGGGTGCGAAGGTGACTCACTCCTCATGCTGCTCGACGCGCGTGGCGTTCATTGCTCAACCGGGTCAGCGTGTTCAGCTGGGGTTGCCGAGCCAAGTCATGTCTTGCTCGCCATGGGTTCATCACCGGCGGAGGCCCGGTCATCGCTGAGACTTTCGCTAGGTCATACCTCAACTCGTGCCGACATCGAGGAGTTAGTGGCGACGATCGGCCCGGTCGTCGAGCGGGCGCGGGCCGCTCGTGCTTCGTCAGCTGAGCAAGCCTGACGGATGCGTCCCTGATGCGTGTTCTTGCCGCCCTCTCTGGTGGGGTCGACTCAGCTGAGGCTGCCGCGCGGGTGAAAGATGCCGGCCATGAGGTCACCGCCGTGCACCTCGCGCTCAGCAAAAACCCGCAGACCTTCCGTTCAGGTGCTCGTGGCTGCTGCAGTCTTGAAGACTCTCGTGATGCTCGACGCGTCGCCGATGTTCTGGGTTTGCCTTACTACGTATGGGATTTCGCTGAGCAGTTTCGCGCAGAGGTGGTCGACGACTTTCTGGCGGAGTACGCCGCAGGTCGCACTCCCAACCCGTGCCTCCGATGCAACGAGCACATCAAGTTTGCGGCGGTTCTTGATCGCGCGCTGGGTTTGGGTTTTGACGCAGTCTGTACGGGTCACTACGCCCAACTCATCGACGGGCCGGACGGCCCAGAGCTTCATCGTGCTGTGGATCCAGACAAGGACCAGTCCTATGTGCTGGGGGTTCTCAACCGTGATCAGATCCGCAGGTCACTCTTCCCGCTCGGGGACTCGGTCAAGACCGAAGTCCGAGCGGAGGCGGCAGCCCGTGGACTCTTGGTCGCCGACAAGCCAGACAGTCACGACATCTGCTTTATCGCCGACGGTGACACGAAAGGTTTCCTCGCTGCGCACCTAGGGACGCGCCCGGGACAGATCCTAGACAGCGACGGCGCCCTGCTGGGCCAGCATGATGGTGCTTACGCCTTTACTGTTGGCCAGCGGAAGGGTCTTGGGCTCACTGTTGCCGCCCCCGACCGCAGTCCGCGCTACGTGCTCTCGATCGAGCCGGCAACCAATACCGTCACGGTAGGACCCCACGAGGCGTTGGCGGTCGATGAGATTGTCGCAACTCGACCGCTCTGGTG
>JAJAYM010000367.1 GCA_027117675.1 Actinomycetes bacterium
CCCTTCGGCAGTGTGTCCGCTGCCTGCTCGTAGGTGAAGTCGTCAGAGACGGCGGGATCGGCGGTCTCGGTGGCCTGGTCGTCGGACGTCGACCACCAAAGAAACCACCCGCCGGCGGCGACGAGTGCGACGCCAGCGACCGCCGCTCCGACTGCGCGGCGCTGTCGGCGCTTGTCGACCCTGGCTTGTTGCCGCTCGACGTATGCCTCGTGCCGCGCCCTAGCCTTGGCCTTGCGCTGCTGCTGTGTTGCCACCGACAAACCTCTCTCGGCCCGCTCATGAGTCACGTCGGGCTGCCGGTCAGGCGGGTGCTAACCGTGCGACGCACCAGTGTAGGTAAGGAGCGCAGCAGATGGTGGAGGGGTGACCGATAGGCTGCCGTGACCGCCATTGCCCGTGGCGCCAGCGATCTCGAGGAGGAAGTTTCCGTGCTCGTCGCCGGCTTTCCCTCAGCCGCCTTCGCCACCAACGTCTACGTGGTGGCGCCCGGGCCCGGTGAGGAGTGTCTCGTCGTCGACCCCGGGATGGAGGTCGTTCCCGGTCTCGCCGAGCTCCTCCGCGAGCACCGGCTCAAGCCAGTGGCTGTCCTGCTGACCCACGGACACCTCGACCACACCTTCTCCGTTGTCCCGGTCGCAGGATCTCGAGGTATTCCGGCCTACATCCATCCGGCCGACCGCGAGCTGCTGGCCGACCCCCTTTCGGGCATGGGGCGCGAGTCCGCGCAGCTGTTCGGGGGCCGACTCCAGTGGCAGGAACCAGACGACGTTGCCCTTCTGACTGAGGGAGCGGTACTGGAACTCGCTGGCCTGAAGGTCACTGTTGATCACGCCCCAGGTCACACAGCCGGCTCGGTGATGTTCCGGTTGCCAGGAGCGCCGGATGCGGCGACCGATCTCGCTGACCCTCCCGACCGGCCACCCAGTCAGACGGTGCTCTCCGGCGACGTTCTCTTCGCCGGTTCGATCGGTCGCACCGACCTGCCAGGCGGCTCGCACGAGCAGATGCTCGCGTCGCTCCGCGACAAGGTGCTTCCGCTCGATGACGATGTTCTGGTGCTGCCGGGGCACGGCGGTGCCACGACGATCGGTCGTGAGCGGCTCGTGAACCCCTATCTCAGCTCGCTGGTTGACGTGGCCGCCCCCACGAGGGGGCTGTAGCGGAATGGCGAAGATCCCCCCACTGTCGGGGTTTCCCGAGCTCTTGCCCCAGCAGCGGATCGTCGAGCAGCACATCCTCGACACCGTTCGCCGATTGTTCGAGCTGCACGGCTTCTCATCGCTGGAGACGCGCGCTGTCGAACCACTCGATCAGCTGCTGCGCAAAGGCGAGATGGACAAAGAGGTGTACCTGCTTCGCCGGCTCCATGCCGTTGACGACGAAGAAGGCGCTGCCGCTGACCAGCTCGGACTGCACTTCGACCTGACCGTGCCGCTCGCGAGGTATGTGTTGCAGAACGCGGGCCACCTCGACTTCCCGTATCGGCGGTACCAGATCCAGAAGGTGTGGCGGGGCGAGCGCCCGCAGGAGGGGCGCTATCGCGAGTTCACCCAAGCCGACATTGACATCATCGGACGCGACACCCTGGCGTTTCACCACGAGGTCGAGGTCGCTGTCGTGATGGCCGAGGTCTTCGCCGCCCTGCCGATCCCGCCAGCGGTGATCAAGGTCAACAACCGCAAGCTCGCCGAAGGGTTCTTCCGTGGAGCCGGGGCGACTGACCCTGATGCCGCGCTCCGAGCGATCGACAATCTCGACAAGATCGGTCCTGACCGAGTGGCTGCGCTGCTGGTCGAAGACGCCGGGCTCGATGCAGCGGGTGCTCGACTCTGCCTTGAGCTAGCCACGATTACCGGTAGCGACGCGACGCTGTCTGACCGCGTCCAGGCACTTGGCGTCGAGCACCCACTGCTGACCGAGGGGCTCGCCGAGTTGGTTGCCGTTGTCGCCGCTGTCAACGCTCGGCGGCCCCAAGCCGTGCTGGCCGACCTCAAGATCGCTCGCGGCCTCGACTACTACACCGGCACGGTCTTTGAGACCGAACTAGTGGGCTACGAATCGCTCGGCTCGATCTGCTCAGGTGGTCGCTACGACGCTCTGGCCAGTGACGGGAAGGTCACCTTTCCCGGTGTTGGCATCTCGCTGGGCGTCTCGCGCCTTCTGGTCCCGCTTCTTGCCGGTGGCCGACTGACCGCCTCGCGGTCGGTACCCAGCTGCGTGCTCGTTGCGGTGAGCGACGAAGGTGAGCGTGCGGCGTCCGAGCAGGTGGCTGACGCGTTGCGGGCGCGGGGTATCAGCACCGAGGTGGCTCCGTCAGCTGCCAAGTTCGGCAAACAGATTCGGCATGCGGATCGTCGGGGGATTCCGTACGTGTGGTTCGCAGCGTCTGAGGGGTCCGACCACTCGGTCAAGGACATCCGGTCCGGTGACCAGGTTCCTGCCGATCCGTACGGGTGGAACCCGCCAGCTGCCGACCTGCACCCGACCGTCACCATGGAACCCAGACCGCCAGCGACCGAGACCACGTCTGAGGAGCCCCCGCAGTGATCCGAACCCGGGAAGCCGGCACCCTGCGCGTCGAAGATGCGCAGCAGGAGGTCGTGCTCGCCGGCTGGGTGGCGCGCCGACGCGACCACGGTGGAGTGGCCTTCATCGACCTCCGCGACGCGTCCGGCGTGGTCCAGGTGGTGATCCGCGACGCCGCGGTCGCCGACGAGCTGCGCTCGGAGTACTGCCTCAAGGTTGTCGGTGAAGTCGCCCTCCGCCCCGAGGGGAACGAGAACCCTGACCTACCGACCGGGGACGTCGAGGTGCTCACCACCGAGATCGAGATCTTGAGCACCAGCGACCCGTTGCCCTTCCCCATTGACGAGCACGTCACCGTTGGCGAGGACGCCCGGCTGCGGTACCGCTACCTCGACCTGCGGCGTGCGGGACCCGGCCGTGCGCTACGCCTCCGGGCTGCCGCCACCAAGGTGATCCGACAGGTGATGGACGATCAGCGGTTCCTGGAGATCGAGACGCCGTACCTGACCCGGTCGACCCCCGAGGGCGCGCGAGACTTTCTCGTACCGGTGCGGCTGCAGCCAGGACACTGGTACGCGCTGCCCCAGTCCCCGCAGCTCTTTAAGCAGCTGTTGATGGTTGCCGGTATGGAGCGCTACTACCAAGTCGTCCGGTGCTTTCGCGACGAGGACTTCCGCTCAGACCGGCAGCCGGAGTTCACTCAGCTCGACATCGAAATGTCGTTCGTCGACCAGGACGACGTGATCGCGGTCGGTGAGGCCGTAGTGCGCGGGCTCTGGAACGAGCTGCTCGGTTACGAGATCCCGCTGCCGTTGCCGCGCATGACCTTCGCCGAGTCGATGCGGCGCTTCGGCACCGATCGTCCCGATGTGCGTTTCGGCTGCGAGCTCGTCGACGTGACCGGGTACTTCGCTGACACTGCGTTCCGCGTGTTCCAGGCTCCCCACATCGGCGCCGTCGTCATGCCAGGTGGGGGCAGTCAAACCCGCAAGGAGCTCGACGCCTGGCAGGACTGGGCCAAGGCGCGGGGGGCTCGGGGCCTTGCCTATGTGCTGGTGGGTGGCGACGGCGAGCTGGGCGGACCGGTGGCCAAGAACCTCTCCGACGCTGAGCGTTCTGGGCTAGCCGATGCGGTCGGTGCTGCACCTGGCGACGCTGTCTTCTTCGCCGCAGGTGAGCGACGTGCCTCCCTTGAGCTGCTCGGCGCCGCCCGACTGGAGATCGGCCACCGCTGCGACTTGGTCGACGAGTCAACCTGGTCGTTCCTCTGGGTGGTCGACTTCCCGATGTTCGAGCCGGACGGCGATGGTGGGTGGACCGCTGTGCACCACCCGTTCACCGCACCGGCCGCAGACTGGCAGGTCGCATTCGACGCCGAGCCCGAGAAGGCGCTGGCCTACGCATACGACTTGGTGCTCAACGGCAACGAGCTCGGTGGTGGGTCGATACGTATTCACGACACCGATGTGCAACGGCGACTCTTTGAGGTGATCGGTCTTGACCGGGACGAGGCCGAGAGCAAGTTCGGCTTCCTGCTGGAGGCTCTGCGCTACGGTCCACCGCCGCACGGGGGGATTGCTTTCGGACTCGACCGGGTGGTGGCCATGCTGGCCGGTGCCGCCTCGATCCGCGACGTGATCGCCTTCCCGAAGACCGCGTCAGGTGGTGATCCACTGACCGGAGCGCCCACACCCATCACGGACGCGCAACGTGCTGAGGCTGGCGTTGATGCCACAACGGAGCAGCGTGTCCCGGCAGGTGAGGCCGACGGTGACGTTCAAGGGGATGCCCGGGAGGCTTGAGCCGCACCGATGACCGGCCCTGACCTCTTTGAGTCTGCCGCAGACGATCGCGGCGGTGGGCCGCTCGCTGCCCGGATGCGACCCCGATCACTCGACGAGTTGGTGGGGCAGCAGCACCTGCTCGCAACTGGGTCGCCCCTCCGCCGGCTGGTTGAAGGTGACGATCGAGCTATCTCCCTGATCCTGTTCGGGCCTCCCGGAACGGGCAAGACCACGATCGCCCACCTCGTCAGCCAGGCGACTGGGCGCCAGTTTGCCGAGCTCTCGGCGGTGACCGCAGGGGTCAAGGACGTCCGGGCGGTGGTCGACCACGCACGCCGGCGGCTAGGGATGGGGGAGTCAGAGACGGTTCTCTTCGTCGACGAAGTGCACCGGTTCTCCAAGACCCAACAGGACGCACTCCTTCCGGCGGTGGAGAACGGATGGGTCGTACTGATCGCGGCGACAACCGAGAACCCGCACTTTGCGATCGTGGCACCGCTGCTCTCGCGCTCCTTGCTGGTGACACTTCAACCACTGGCGGCTGAGGACGTGGCGACGCTGGTGCGCCGAGCGGTGGACGACGATCGTGGGCTCGCCGGCTCGGTGAGCGCAACCGACGAAGCCGTTGACGCGATCGTGCGGCTGTCCGGTGGCGATGCCCGGCGGGCGCTGACAATCCTCGACGCCGCGGCGGCAGGGGCCGAGGGCAGGGACGGGCAGGTGGGGCTCGACGACGTCGCGCGCGCTGTCGACAAGGCTGCCATTCGCTACGACCGTGACGGCGACCAGCACTACGACGTCACCAGTGCCCTGATCAAGAGCATTCGTGGTAGCGATGTTGATGCAGCCCTGCACTACCTGGCGCGAATGATCGAGGCAGGCGAAGATCCTCGATTCATCGCCAGGCGGCTGGTCATTCACGCCAGTGAGGACGTCGGAATGGCCGATCCTTCGGCTTTGCAGACCGCGGTAGCTGCACTGGAGGCTTCGGCCTTCGTCGGTCTGCCAGAGGCACGGATCCCGCTCGCCCAAGCGGTGATTCACCTGGCAACTGCCCCGAAGTCGAATGCGGTCGTTGTGGCCATCGACGAGGCACTCAGCGACATCAGGAATGGTCGGATCGGCGCCGTTCCTTCGGCATTGCGTGATGCGCACTACCCGGGCGCCAAAGAGCTCGGAGTGCAGGGCTACTCCGACCCACACGACGACCCACGCGGGGTCGTCTCGCAGCAGTACGCGCCAGACCCAGTGGTCGGCCGCCGGTACTACCGACCTACCGCGCATGGCTTTGAACTCGCGGTGGCCGCCAGACTTGAGCGGATCAGGGCGATTCTCGACGACGACTCGACGCCAGAGCGAACTGCAGACTGAGCAAGCCGCCGCGACCCTTCGATAGGCTTGCACTCGATCATTTCAGCTCGCTACGAGGAGTCGCCCGGTATGGAGTCCGCCGAGATCCGCAGCAGGTTCTTGCGATTCTTTGAGACCCGCGGTCACACGGTCGTACCCTCGGCCCCGCTTCCGTTAGCCGATCCCACCTTGCTGTTGGTCAACGCCGGCATGGTGCCCTTCAAACCCTTCTTTCTGGGGGAGCAGACCCCCCCGTACCCGCGGGCGACGAGCGTGCAGAAGTGTGTGCGCACACTGGACATCGACGAGGTGGGAAAGACCACCCGCCACGGTTCGTTCTTCCAGATGGCCGGCAACTTTTCGTTCGGTGACTATTTCAAGGAGGGTGCGATCCCGCTGGCGTGGGAGCTGCTCACCAGCTCCGTCGACGCCGGTGGGTACGGCTTCGACGGAGATCGACTGTGGGTGACCGTCTACCAGGACGACGACGAAGCAGCAGACATCTGGCATCGAGTTGTCGGAGTGCCCGAGCGCCGCATCCAACGCCGAGGACTCAACGACAACTACTGGCACATGGGGGTTCCGGGGCCAGGGGGTCCATGTTCGGAGATCTACTTCGACCGTGGCCCCGAGCACGGGAAAGACGGTGGTCCGATCGTCGACGAGGAGCGCTACCTGGAGGTCTGGAACTTAGTTTTCATGCAGTACGCACTGACCGAGGTGCGCCGTAAGGACGACTTCGATATCGGTGGCGAGCTGCCAGCAAAGAACATCGACACCGGAATGGGCTTGGAACGAATGGCCGCCTTGTTGCAGGGCGTCGAGAACATCTACGAGATCGACACCATGCGCACGATCATCGACCGGGCGGCCGAGCTCACCGGGCGCCGATACGGAGCCGATCCCGTTGACGACGTCCGGTTTCGGGTGGTCGCTGACCATACCCGCACTGCCCTGATGTTGATCGGTGACCAGGTGGTTCCCGGCAACGAGGGTCGCGGTTACGTGTTGCGCCGGATCATGCGCCGCGTCATTCGCAACATGCGCCTCCTGGGGACCGAGGATCCGACCATGCTCGAGCTGGTAGCGACGTCGATCGACACCATGCGCACGCAGTACCCCGAACTGGAGATCGAGCGGAACCGCATCTTTACCGTTGCGGAGTCTGAGGAGGCCGTTTTCGCCCAGACTCTGCGTACCGGCACGGTGATCTTCGATCGCGCGGCCTCCGGCCTGCAGGCTGCTGGTACCACTACGGTCGGCGGCGATACCGCATTCCGGCTGCACGACACTTACGGCTTTCCCATCGACTTGACCCTGGAGATGGCCGCCGAACAAGGCCTCGTCGTCGACGAAGCCGGTTTTCGCCGACTGATGGGCGAGCAGCGCGATCGGGCCAAAGCTGACGCTAGGGCAAAGAAGACCGGGCACGTTGACGGCGCGGCGTACCGTGCACTGGCTGATGCTGCGGGACGGTCGGAGTTCACCGGGTACACCGAACTCCAAAGTGCAGGGGTGTTGCGCGGCATCTTGCGCGACGGTGCTGTCGTTCCTGCCGCCGAGCCAGGAGATGCCGTCGAGATCGCGCTGGACCGAACACCCTTCTATGCCGAGGGCGGTGGGCAGCTCGCTGACGGTGGTGCCGTTCGACTCGCCAATGGTGCGCTGATCGAGATCGACGATGTCCAGCAGCCGGTTGATGGTCTGATCGTCCATCGCGGTCGCGTTGTCGACGGTGCGGTAGAGATGGGCCTGGCCGCGGTCGGAAGCGTCGACGTGGAGCGCAGGCGGGCCATCAGTCGGGCGCACACCGCGACGCACATGGTGCACAAGGCGATGCGCGAGCTGGTCGGCGAGACCGCAACTCAGGCCGGGTCGGAGAACTCCCCAGGACGATTTCGGTTTGACTTCCCCAACTCGGGGGCGGTGCCTCCGAGCGTGCTCGCCGATGTGGAGCACAAGGTCAACGAGATCTTGATCGACGACCTCGCCGTCACTGCTGAGTTGATGCCCATCGATGCGGCCAGGGCCGCCGGCGCGATGGCTCTCTTCGGTGAGAAGTACGGCGACACGGTTCGGGTGGTCAGCGTCGGCGACTGGACCCGCGAGCTGTGCGGTGGCACACACGCCCACCGCACGGGTCAACTCGGTGTGATCAAGTTGCTGCACGAGTCGAGCATTGGGGCTGGCGTCCGGAGAATCGAAGCCCTAGTCGGTATCGATGCGTACCGGTTTCTCGCGCGCGAACACACGTTGGTGGCGCTGCTCACCGAACAACTGAAAGTTCCGGCCGACGAGCTGCCGGAACGGGTGAGCACTCTGGTCCAGAGGCTGCGTGAGGCCGACAAAGAGATCGCTGCAGCGAAGCGAGCACAGCTGGTGGCCGACCTCGCAAAGGTGACCGCCACAGCTGAGCGCGCAGGTGACATTGACCTTTACGCTTTCCAGGCCCCCGATGACCTCGATGGTGTCGCCCTTCGCGATCTTGCGCTCGCCACCCGGGCTAAGGCAGGGCAGGAGCAGGCGACCGCTGTGCTGGTGCTGTCGGTCACTGCCGGCAAGGTGGCCGCCGTCGCCGCAGTGAACGAAACCGGCCAAGCCGCCGGAGTCGCTGCCAGGGACGTTCTTGCAGCAGCCCTTCCGGCCATCGACGGCCGAGGCGGAGGCAAGCAGGACGTCGCGCAGGGTGGTGGCAGCAACCCCGATGGCATCGCCGACGCGCTGATTGCGGCTCGGGATTCGCTCGCTGAGCGGTGAGGCGATGACGGTGCCACGTGCGTCAGGCGTCTGGGTTGCCGTCGACCCTGGCGCGGTGCGGGTTGGGGTTGCCGCCTGCGACACCGGAGAGGTGTTGGCCTCGCCGGTTGCCACCCTCGGCAGTCGCGACGCCGTCACGGGTGTCATCGCGGTCGTAACCGAACGTGATGCCATCGGGGTGGTCGTGGGATTTCCGCTGTCGATGTCTGGAGCTGAGGGAACCGCCGCGGCGAAAGCGAGGTCTTATGCGGAGGCGCTGACCAACAAGCTCAGCGTTCCGGTGTACCTCGTGGACGAGCGATTGACCACGGTTGCCGCCAGTACCGCGCTGCGAGCGGGAGGTCACGACTCCCGATCGGCGCGCCGAGTGGTGGATCAGGCCGCCGCCACGGCACTGTTGCAAGGGATCCTTAATGCCCGCGCGGCGCGGGGGGTCTCCTGTGCCACCCTGTTGGAGGGCGGGATGGGTCAGAAGGTCAGTCCGGCGCGGTTCGACGATCTCGATGCACACGAAGGAGACCGGTTGTGACCGCATCGATGGCACCCCACCCGCTGCCACCGCCATCCCCCGAACGTCGGCGGCCGAGCCGCGTCCGACCGTTGCTGGTCGTTGTGGTGCTGTTTGGACTCCTCGTCGGTGGTGTGTGGGTGGGCATGCGCCTTCTGGGCGACACACTCAGCGACTCACTGGGTGGGCTGGGATCGGCCGCTGACTATCCCGGACCCGGGAGCGGGGAGGTGGTCGTCGAGATAGCTCCTGGCGACACCGCTTCGGCGATCGGCGCGAGCCTAGAAAACGCCGACGTGGTCGCCAGCGCGCAGGCGTTCGTTGATGCAGCCGTGGCCGACGACCGTTCGCTGGGGATTCAGCCGGGTTTTTACTCGATGCTCATGCAAATGTCGGCTGATGGCTCCCTGGAGCGCCTGCTCGACCCG
>JAJAYM010000368.1 GCA_027117675.1 Actinomycetes bacterium
CCCCTGTCGTGATCGCAGTCGGCCTCGGCGACTCCGTTCCGGGCGCGGAGGGACTGCGCCGGGCCGCCGGTAACGCAGTTCGCGCTGCAGCGGGTATGGAGAGCGTCGCGCTCGCCCTCCCCGCCGCCACAGAGGCAGAACTGACGGCCGTCACCGAGGGCGCCCTCTTCGGCGCGTACGCGTTCACCACGTACCGCACGAAGTCAGCGAAGGCGCACAAGACACCCGTCAAAGCCGTCACCGTGGTCACCGCGCTGGCAGGCGACAATGACGCAGCTGCAGTCGTGACGTCGGTCAAGACGGTTGCTAAGAGCCTGCACCTCGTTCGCGACCTGATCAACACCGCGCCGTCCGACCTGACACCCGCTGCATTTGCCGACGCCGCCGTCTCGGCATGCCGCAGCCTGAAGCTCAATGTCGAAGTGCTCGACGAAGCCGACCTGGCCAAGGGCAAGTACGGCGGGCTGCTCGGCGTCGGCATGGGATCGGTGAACCCGCCGCGGCTGGTCCGCATCTCGTACCGGCGTCCGAAAGCCAAGCACCACATCGCATTCGTCGGTAAAGGGATCACCTTCGACTCCGGCGGCATCTCAATCAAGCCAGCAGCCAACATGGACGCGATGAAGAGTGATATGAGTGGCGCAGCTGCCGTGCTCGGCGCGATGACTGCGATCGGACGCCTCCGGCCCGAGGTCAACGTGACCGGCTACATGGCGATGGCCGAGAACATGCCATCCGGATCGGCCCAGCGACCCAGCGACGTCATCACCATCCGCGGCGGGCAAACGGTTGAGGTGCTCAACACTGACGCCGAGGGCCGGCTGGTGCTCGCCGATGCCATCGTCAGGGCCGGCGAGGACAAGCCCGACACGATCGTCGACATTGCGACGCTCACCGGCGCTGCTGTCGTTGCCCTCGGCAACAAGACGTCGGGGATCATGGCCAACGACGACGACTTCCGCTCCCACGTGCACGAGGTGGCCACCTCAGTCGGCGAACAGATGTGGCCGATGATGCTGCCCCCCGAACTCCGGGCGTCGATGGACTCCAAGGTCGCCGACATCGCCAACATCGGCGACCGGTGGGGCGGCATGCAAGTCGCCGGTCTCTTCCTCAAGGACTTTGTCCCGGACGGCGTCACCTGGGCGCACCTCGACATCGCCGGACCAGCGTTCAACGAGGGCGAGCCCTTCGGGTACACACCTAAGGGCGGCACCGGAACAGCGATGCGCACTCTGGTGGCGTTGGCCCAGCGGGCGGGCAGCTCCGACAAAACCAACGGAGCCTGAGCCACGCGGGTGGTAGTGGCCTTATTGGACTAGTCCATCCGGGTGATCATCACTGACACTAGGTAACGACGCGGCTACCTTCGGAGACGAACGGGTAACACACCCGACCATCTCGGAGGAAGACGTGACCCCCAGCACCCACCCCATCCTCTCGACCGTTCTCGGCAAGGCCAAGGTCGGCGGGTTCGTCCTCGCCGCCACCGTCCTGCTCGCCGGAACGGCCGAGGCCGCTACCGGGGCTGATCTCTTCACCGACGATCCGGCGCCGGTCACCGAGACCGAGCCGGTCACCGATCCAGTTGACTGCCCGACCGAGGAGCCGGTTACCGACCCCTCGACCGACCCCAAGGCCGGGCCGGACACTGACACCGGGGACGAGACGACGGTTGACCCCGAGCCAGAGCCCACGGTCGACCCAGAGCCCACCGTCGACCCCGAACCCACCGAGTGCCCGACCGACGAACCGACCGAAGAGCCAACTGACGACCCGACGGACGAACCGACCGCCGACCCGACCGACGAACCGACCGACGAACCAACCGACGAACCAACCGACGAACCAGCGCCGGATGCCTGCGCCGACGCGAAGAACCACGGCGAGTACGTCTCCGGTATCGCCAAGAGCACGCCAGCTGGGCCAGGACATGGCGCAGCGGTCTCTGAGGCAGCACGCAGCGACTGCGGCAAGAAGTCCGGCGACGACGGCGCCGAGCCGGAGGACTCCGAGGACACCAACGACACCGACAAGGCCAGCCATGTTCCGCCAGGGCAGGCCAAGAAGGACGACGCAGCCGGCGAGGCGACCCATGTCCCGCCCGGTCAGGCCAAGAAAGACGACGCGGCTGGATCCTCAAGCAGCGCCGGATCAGCCCCTGGCAACAGCGGTAACGCGCCAGGACACAACAAATAGCCAGCTCACCAACGACGACCAGAAATGAGGCGCCCCTTCCCACTCCCGGCGCAATTCTCGCCCCCCTTTAAGCGCCAGGCAGGTGCACCCGCACCATCCCCGCAGTGGTACTTCCCCCGCCACTGCATCAACGGCCCCTTCCTCACCGAGGACGGGGCCGGTGATTTGTGTTGGGACGACTTAGCGTCCCAAGTGCTACCCGCTGCCGTTACACTCGCGCATGCGCTTGGGGTAGCCCATCAGGTTCACGTCGTAGCAGGGGATCCCCTGCTTGTGCGCCCACGCGAAGGCCGTTGGCGCGTCCGGCACCGGGCGCCGCGTCCACTCGCCGTCGGCAGCGACCAGCACCACGCTCGTCGCGCTGACCGCTGTCTGCGGCTCGACGTACGCCTCAACCCCTCGACGGGTGCTGACGAACTCCTCAAGGTACTTGCGGTCGGCCGACTTGCTGGCCTTATCGGAGGCCCCAGCATCGCCAGAGCCACGGCGTCGCAGCCACTTCATGAGGCATACCTCCAGCGCTCGGGCCCACGGGCGTCCCCCACAGAATCTGGCACCAACGGTAGCGCGACCACGGCGCCATCTGTCGCACGACGCGGTTGTCTGCGTCACCATGAAGGGTGACAAGATGATAGAAGTCGTCCGTCGCGCAGAGGAGTCGCCCGTGTCCGAGCACCCCGCGAGCACCGTTCACGACATCGTGATCCTCGGCGGTGGCAGCGGTGGCTATGCCTGCGCGCTGCGCGCTGCCCAGTTCGGTCTCGACGTCGTCCTGATCGAAAAGGGCAAGCTCGGCGGCACCTGCCTGCACCAGGGGTGCATCCCCACCAAGGCGCTGCTGCACTCGGCCGAGGTAGCCGACGCCGCCCGCGATGGCGAACAGTTCGGCGTCAAGTCCACGTTCGACGGCATCGACATGGCCGCCGTCAATGCCTACAAGGATGGCGTCGTCGCCCGCCTCTACAAGGGCCTCGCCGGTCTGGTGAAGAGCCGCGGCGTGATGTTCGTCGAGGGCAGCGGCCAGCTCGTAGGCCCCGACACTGTCGCAGTCGGAGACGACACCTACACCGGACGCAACGTCGTCCTAGCCACCGGATCAGTGCCGAAATCGTTGCCCGGCCTCGCACTTGACGGCTCTCGCGTCATCAACAGCGACCACGCCCTCACCATCGACTATGTCCCTCGATCGGTCGTCGTCCTCGGCGGTGGCGTCATCGGCGTCGAGTTCGCCAGCGTCTGGCGCTCATTCGGATCCGACGTCACGATCGTCGAGGCGCTCCCCCACCTGCTGCCCCTCGAGGACGAAGACCTCTCCAAGCAGATCGAGCGCCAGTTCCGCAAGCGCGGGATTGCGTACGAGCTCGGCGCCCGATTCAGCAAGGTGGAAGAGTCAGCGACCGGCGTCGTCGTTCACCTCGAGAACGGCAAGTCGATCGAGGCCGACCTAATGCTCGTCGCGGTCGGACGCGGCCCGGTCTCCGCTGGCCTTGGCTACGAGGACGTCGGCGTCGCCATGGATCGCGGCTTCGTCACCGTCGACGAGTACTGCCGCACGTCGGTGCCGAACGTCTACGCGGTCGGCGACCTCATTCCGACTCTGCAGCTGGCCCACGCCGGCTTTGGCGAGGGCATCCTCGTCGCCGAGCAGATTGCCGGCCTCGATCCCAAGCCGATCGACTACGACGGCGTCCCGCGGGTCACGTACAGCGACCCGGAGGTCGCCTCTGTCGGCATCACCGAGGCGGCCGCCCGCGCGAAGTACGGCGACGCCGTCACGACCGTGAAGTACGACCTCGGTGGCAACGGCAAAAGCCAGATCCTCAAGACCGCTGGCATGGTGAAACTGGTTGCGGTTAAAGACGGGCCGGTCGTCGGCGTCCACATGATCGGCAGCCGCGTCGGAGAACTGCTCGCCGAGGGGCAGCTCATCTACAACTGGGAGGCGTATGCCGACGACGTCGCCACCTTGATCCATCCCCACCCGACCCAGAGCGAGGCGATGGGCGAGGCTCACCTCGCGCTAGCCGGCAAACCACTGCACACCCACTCCTGACCACCCCGTACAGCTGAAGGGAACGTCATGTCGGTCTCCGTGAAGATGCCGTTGCTCGGCGAAAGCGTCACCGAGGGCACGGTCACGCGGTGGCTGAAGAAGGAAGGCGACCAAGTTTCGGCCGACGAGCCGCTGCTCGAGGTCTCGACCGACAAGGTCGACACTGAGATTCCGGCGCCCGCCACCGGCGTCCTGCTGCGCATCCTGGCGCAGGAGGACGAGACCGTTGCGGTCGGCGCTGAGCTGGCCGTGATCGGCGGAGCGAACGAGGCCCCGCTGCGGTCTACCAGCGACCCAGAGCCAGTCGCTGAGGCAGCGCCTGCCGCGGAGCCGGTCGCAGCCCCAGAGCCGGTCGCTGAGGCAGCGCCTGCCGCGGAGCCGGTCGCAGCCCCGGAGCCGGTCGCTGAGGC
>JAJAYM010000369.1 GCA_027117675.1 Actinomycetes bacterium
ACTCACCCACAGATACAGCAGGAGGGCCCTATATGTTTGCCGATCGCGAGCAGGTCGCTGGGTGAGTCCCATCTCGTCGTTTAGGAGGCGGCCGGCATCGGCCCGTGGCTGATTCGGACATCGCCGCACTCGTCGTTCACATTGCTCGGCGGGCCGGATGGGTCATACCCATGGTCCTCGCCTAGCTAGGCCGAGGCCAAGGAGGAGGCTCGGACGCTGGTTCCCATCGGGGACCGCCGCATGAGTGTCGGACATGTTCCCTTCTGGTGGGGCTGTTATGGTGGTTGGCCGAGTAAGGGTGGGTCATGCGATGAAGCATTCCTGGACGAAGGTTGTCGTGGTGGCTGCGGTGCTCGCCTCACTGCAAGGCGCCTCCTGGCACGGCGCGGGTGCTGAGCCGCCGGACTGGCTGGGTGGGAACGCGGCCATCGCGAGGCTCGCCGGCAGGCTCCCCGCCGTGGCTGCGGACAATGCGCTATCGCCTGCCGAGCTCCGTTCGCACCTGCTCAGCGACACCTCGCTGCGCGTCGACGCGCATGATCGACTGCTCTACGTCGACCCGGTTCGGCCTATGGCTGCCGACGGTGCAACGAGCGACACGAGCTGGCTCGACACCCCGACCCCGCCGTTGGACGGCACGACCACGTTCGAGTTGCACAGCAAGCCCGGATCGACAAAAGTCATCTACCTCGACTTCGATGGCGAGACGATCTCCGGCACGGTTTGGAACAGCTCGACCCGAGGCAGGGCGTGCTATACGGATCCCTACAACGCCGATGGCTTGGCGGGCTTCTCGACCAGCGAGCTCGGGTCGATCTACTCCATCTGGAAGCGGGTCGCCGAGGACTACGCATCGTTCGACGTCGACGTGACGACTCAGAACCCGGGCGCTGCCGCAATCACCCGATCCGGCAGCGGCGACAGCAGCTACGGCACGCGGGCGCTGATCACGAACTCGACTACGAAGTGCTCCAACCGCAAGACGTTGTACGCCTCGGTGTGTAGCGGAGGCTGCGGTGGGGTGGCGTACGTCGGAGTGTTCGACCAGTACGGCAGCGGGACGACTGCGCACTCGTACTATCAGCCGGCGTTGATCTTCCAGAACGGGACGGGTTCCGGGGCGAAGTACGTCGCGGAGGCGGTCTCTCACGAGGTTGGACACAACGTGGGGCTCAGCCATGACGGCACCAGCTCAGTTGGGTACTACGAGGGCCACGGCAGCTGGGCACCGATCATGGGCGTCGGCTATTACAGGGCGATTACCCAGTGGAGCAAGGGCGAGTACGCAGGTGCTAACAACACCCAGGACGACTTCGTCGTCATCGCCGCGAACGGCGTCGCCGAGCGTGCCGATGATCAACAGGGACCGCCCACGCCACTGGTTGCTGACACCCCGGTGTCCGGCGTGATCTCCAGCCGAACCGACGTGGACACGTTCTCGGTGACCGCTGCAACCGGACAGACGATCACCGCCACCCCGGCAGCCACGAGCCCGGACCTCGACATCCTGCTCACCCTCACCCCAGATACCGGAACCCCTGTGCAGAACAACCCGGATTCCGGCTTCAGCACAGGTGATGCCGCCACGGGCATGGATGCATCGATCACGGTGGCGACGGCAGGCACGTACACGGTCACCGTCGATGGCGTCGGTTTCGGGAATCCGCTCAGCACCGGGTACTCCGACTACGCCAGCATCGGCGGCTACAGAATCACGATCACCGGCGGGTGACGGGCCGACCACGAACGCCGCTGGCTCAACCGCTCCCAAGCACTCAGTCTGCTTTCATCCACCACTGATCACGGCGCCGACGCCTGTGCTTTGGTCGTTCGAAGCGCGTCCGTTTGAGGACCGCCGACCGAACAGTTCTCCGCCCAAACGTCAGCTCGGTCACTGACCTGAAGCCGTCTCAGACGGGGATCGTCACCTGAGACGCCTTGGGAAAGACGACGACGGTCGCCACAAGAGCCTCGAAACGTCCGGTCGGCGGTCGTCTTCTGAGACGCTCAAGCCGCACTGATCGGAGCGACCGGGCGTGCGGACCTGGGCTGGCTCGCAAGGACCGCTGCTTTCGTCCGATCTGGCGTCACTGCGGTCCGGAACCGCGTTCGCTTGTGGACCCCCGGTCGGAACTGCGACTGCGGTGCGGTCGGCGTCGGTTTCTCGCTCACCCGTGCGATCGGACGCCACTACAGTCGCGCGGGTGACCTCCGTGCGAGCGGTGTTGTTTACGGACGTTGTCGGATCGACGGTGCTGGCGGCGTCCATCGGAGACACCAGCGCGGACTCGTTGCGTCGTGTTCACTTCGCTTCGATGCGAAAAGTGATCGAGGCCAGCGGTGGCTACGAGGTGAAGACGATCGGTGATGCTGTGATGGCCGGCTTCGACAGCGCCGTCGCGGTCGTCGAGTGCGCGGTTCGGATGCAGCAGGCAGTCGCCCACGAGAACGAGCGATCCGATACGGCGCTCGAGATACGGATCGGGATCAGCATGGGCGAGGTCGCCGACAGCGACAGTGATCTGTTCGGGATGCCCGTCGTCGAGGCAAATCGTTTGTGTGCAGCGACACAAGGCGGCCACATCCTCGCTGCCGACGTCGTGCGACAACTGGTGGGGAGCCGTTCGACGCATCAGTTCGAACGCGGAGCTGCACTGGATTTGAAGGGTCTGCCGGCGCCGCTCGACACCTGTGAGGTGCTGTGGTCGCGCACCGACGTCGAGCCGGATTGGCTCCCGCGACGTCTCGCCGACGTGTCCGGGAGCAGTTGTGTGGGGCGCGACGCCGAGCTCGACACGCTCCGCCATGCGTGGACGACGGTGACGGGTGGGCGTCGCCAGCTCGCGTTGATCGCTGGCGAACCTGGTATCGGCAAGACGCGCCTGGTTGCGGAGCTGGCGAGGACAGCACGCGACGCGGTTGTGGCGTATGGCTGGTGTGATCAGGAGAGCAGTGCTGCGTTTTTGCCGTGGGTTCACATCGTGAGCGGTCTCGTGCGAAGTCATCGCGAGGGGCTCTAAGAGGCGCTCACGCCGGGGGTGGAGGCCTATATCTCGCGTCTCGTTCCCGATATGTCCGGCGCGCCGCCACCTGCCGACGGCGGCGACGGGGAGACGACTCGGCTTCTCATGTTCGATGCCGTCGACGCCGTGTTGACGGCGATCTCTGCCCGCCAGCCGGTCCTGGTGGTTCTCGACGACCTGCACTGGGCCGACGCAGGATCTCTCGCGCTCATCCGGTACCTGCTGCG
>JAJAYM010000370.1 GCA_027117675.1 Actinomycetes bacterium
GCCCTGAGCCGACCCGGTAGTGGCAGGATCGCTGGCATGGCCCACCCCATGATCACCGTCGCCCCGGTAGGGGCGACCATGATCACCGTCGCCCCGACCGGAGCCGAGTCGAGCAAGGCCGACGCCCCTGCCCTGCCGGTCACCCTGGACGAGCTCGTCGCCACCGCTGCGGCATGTGAGACCGGCGGCGCCGCGATGATCCACATCCACATCCGTGATGACGCCGCGCGGCCGACGCTCGACCTCGGGCGGCTCACCGAGACCGTGGCGGCTGTGCGCGCCTCGAGCGACCTGATCGTGCAGCTCTCGACCGGTGGATCGGTGCATGACGGCTACGATTCGCGTCTTCGCGTGCTGGACGCCGAGCCGGACTCGTGCTCGCTGACCTGCGGCACGGTGAACTTCGGCGATGACGTCTTCATGAACAGCTGGCCGTTCATGGTCGAGCTCTATCAGTTGACGCAGCAGCGGCAGATCGTTCCCGAGTTCGAGCTGTTCGACCTCGGACATGTCACGGCTTTGAACCGGCTGCTCGACAAGCACGCCGCCCCCTACGGCGGACAGGTGCACTGCGACCTGGTGATGGGCGTGCCTGGCGGTATGCCGGGGACGGCGGCCGCCCTGGTGGCGGCGGTCGCGGCACTGCCAGCTGGCGCCTCGTGGTCAGCCACCGGGGTCGGCCGGTCGACCATGCCGGTGATGTTCGCTGCGCTCGCGGGCGGTGGCCACCTGCGCGTGGGAATGGAGGACGTCGTCACCTGGGCGCGCGGCGTCCCGGTGCGTGACAACGCCCAGCTTGTTGAGCGCGCCGCCGAGGCTGCGACACTCTTTCAACGTCCGCCGATGACGCCGGACGACGCCCGTGCCCTGTTGAAGGTCAAGGATCGCCGAGGAGTCAACGCATGAGCAGCGAATCCAGCTCGACCGACGCGACTGAGATCGCCGGTATCGACCCGATGCCTGGTGGACGCCGGCGGATCGACCACGTCCTCGATGAGGGGTTTTTGGTCGACCTTGGATCGGTGGCGTTGGCTGATGTTCGGTCGCGTCGGCACGAGGCCGAGCAGGAAGAGGCCGACCTGTCTTACGTGCGCCGACTGCTGCAGGGCCGGATCGACATCGTGCGCGCTGAGCTGAGCCGGCGTACCGGTGACCAGCGTGGATCGCTGGTCGACCAGCTGGCCGGGATCCTGGCCGACGGCCCCCCCGGAGAGCCGCACGGGATGGGCCGGCACAACACCACTGAGCCCTCCCGCGTCGCCGAGCACCGTCGCTCAGTCGAGCAGCTGGTCTCCGATGTCGGTGTCTCTGATGTCGTTAACCGTACCGACGAAGAGCTCGCCGACTAGTTGCCGCGGCTGACGAACTATGAGGCGGCCGTCTCGCGCAACCGTCGTCGCGTCCAAGAGGTGATGGACGCGTGCACCGCCGAGATCGCCCGCCGTTACCAGTCTGGTGAGGCGACGGTCGACGACCTGCTGGCCGGCCGCTAGCCACCCCCAGGCCCGCCGAGTGCACACCTGGTTGTCGCTGTGACGCGCCGAACGACTGGCTACGTCCCACTTGCGGCCGTTGAGCGGAACGGGTTCGACGAAGGCTTGCACTTCGGTCGGTTGCTCGCACTCAATGCCGCCGGTGATGTCGCCTTCGCGTACGGGGATGTTGCCGCACCCATGCACCCGCGCAGCGCCAACAAACTGATGCAGGCCGCCGGAATGCGCTCGCTCGGTCTCGAGCTCGAGGGCGAGCTGCTAGCGCTGTCGGCGGCGTCCCACTGGGGGGAACCGAAGCATGTTGACGCGGTGCGCACTGTTCTGGCGTCCGCCGGTCTCGACGAGTCGGCGCTGCAGACCACTCCCGCGTTGCCGGAGGACGCCGATGCGCTCAGTGATGTAGTTCGCGGTGATGGCATGGCGCGACCGATCTTTCACGGGTGTTCGGGCAAGCACGCAGCAATGCTGGCGACCTGCGTCGTGCATGGCTGGGACCCGGCGACCTACCTGGATCCGGAGCACCCGCTGCAGCTGGCGCTGCGCGGGCACGTCGAGTCGGTGATCGGCGAACCTGTTTCGCATGCCGCTGTCGATGGCTGCGGCGCGCCGGCCTGGGCGATGTCGCTGGAAGCACTGGTCCGCGCGTATCGGCGAGCCGTCACACCGGGGCGTCCCCCGGAGCTGGGCGCCGTTGCCGACGCGATGCGGGCGCACCCGGCGTTCGTCTGCGGCGAGCGGTCCGAGGTCACCGGCCTGATGCGCGCGGTTCCGGGGTTGCTCGTCAAGGACGGGGCTGAGTCGGCGTACGTGGCCGCCCTCCCGGACGGTCGAGCCGTTGCCATCAAGATCGCCGATGGCGGTTTCCGTGCTGGGCAAGCCGTACTCGTCGCTGCGCTGGGTGCGCTCGGCGCGACGTCGGAACCGGGCGTCGACGTGGTGGCGTTCGAGCAGTGGGGCATCTTGCCCGTGCTCGCCCACGGCGAGCCGGTCGGGCGGATCCGCCCGCTCATCGGCTGATCCGACGGCGAGGCCCCGACGAGTCAGGTATGAGATCTGTGACCCCGACGGCGACTGCTCCGAGGCCACCGTGTCGGTCGAGGTGAACGGAGCGTCCGAGCCGCCCCGCGAACCGAACGCGCCTGACCCTGCTCCGCAGCCAGGTCAGCTTCCACACACCGGTGGCGACGTCACCCGGCTCGCGCTCTGGGGCCTCACCCTGCTGCTGATCGGCGTCGCACTCGTTGGCCGTCGTCGGACCAGGGTGGGCTGACCGGAGCCCCGACGCCCGCGTGACGAGGGCTTAGCGAGCGCAACAGACCGAGTCGCCGGTTGCTGCAGTATTGGCGGCGGCGAGTCGCTAGCACGCTGCTTGCATTTGCTAGCAGCGGCGCCTAGAGTGGTCGCATGGCTGCCCCCCTCCCACCGTCGCTCGGCTCGCCACTCGGTGGCGCCCAGTCGGCTGCCTCCGCTGCTAGCTCGGTCATCTAGTCCGCGATTCCCGCACCGATTACGTCCGGGGCCGCCATCGGCGACTTCATCAACGAACACCCGCAGAACGCC
>JAJAYM010000371.1 GCA_027117675.1 Actinomycetes bacterium
AAGGACGGCAATCTGGCAGTTGGCGAGATCACCAAGAAGTACTCCGACACTGTCGACGATGGTCGGGTGATCAGCGCCGATCCGGTGGCCGGAACATCGCTGGGTGTCGACAGTCGGGTTGCCCTCGTTGTGAGCAAGGGACTGCCGCCGGCCATCGTCCCCAACCTCGTCGGCGACTCCACCGACAGCGCGCAAGACAAGCTGAGTAGGGCGAACCTTGAGTACAACGAGAGCGGTGAGGAGTACGACAACAAGGTGCCAGCAGGCGCGGTGATCAGCCAAGACCCGTTCGCCGGAACAAGTGTTCCGCAGGGGTCGACGGTGTCAGTGGTCGTCTCGCTCGGTCCGCCGCTCGTTGAGGTGCCAGACGTCTTCGACTTCCCCGTTGAACGGGCCATCGCTGAGCTCGAAGACGCCGGGTTCAAGTCCGAGACCTACGACCTCTTCGGTGTCAGCCCGCTCAATCGGGTCGCGACCCAGGACCCCGCGGGCGGCACCATGGCACCCAAGGGCAGCGTCATCGAACTGGGCCTGATCTGATCCACCCCGGGAGGGTGCAACGTCACGTTGCGTTCAAATGACGAAGCCAACTCCGCTATCACGACCAGACGCCGTCCGATGAGGTCACCCGATGTCACGCAGCGCTTACTACTGGTTTAGCGATGGGACCTCCCCGGTCGGTAGCCGACGCAGCCGCTGACGCACCCACCGCACGAACCAGGCCCCAGAGACCCCGGGGTCTTTTTCATGCCTTCCCAAAGCTCGATGAGCGAGACGAGGAACCAGCGATCGTCGTGGTGATGGGAGCCGATGCCAGTGGTCCCGCAGATCGCGGCTGCAACGGACCTGTCATCGCCGCGTTGAGCTTCACGAAGGCTAAGTCGATGCGACCCACTCTGCTTGCGCCGGACGGGTCACCAACGGCAACAAGCTCAGGAGCGAGTCCGGTGCGAATCGCCCACCCTGGTCTTCAGGCGGGCCGCTGCGTCGTGCGCGTTGACGGTGCGACGTCGGGGTCCTTCACCGCTACCGTCACCTACCGCCCGTGACGACGCCGGCCTCCAATGCCAGCAGCCACCGCTTCACCGGCAACCCGTAGGCGTAGCCCCCCAGCGTTCCGTCTGACCGGACGCCGGGGGGGCACGCCACGAACGGCGCAACCAGGTTCCGCGCGCCCGCGGGCCCGGCCGCGCGCGGCGCGGCCGGAAGCCCCGCCTTGGTCGCTAACTCGGCATACGACCACGTCTGTCCTGCAGGTATCTGCCGCATCGCGTCCCACGCCTGCTGCTGGAACGCGCCACCTGGCTGTCGCACCGAGACGCCGTCCAGCACGCCGACATCCCCGGCCAGGAAGGCCGTTGCCGCCGCCGCCACCTTCCCGTTGGCGTTGCCCCGCGCCACCGACCTGCCGCCGTCCGGCAGCCGCTGCACGAGCTCATCAAGCGCACAAAGCCCCGACGCCACCACGACGTCGCCGTCCACCACGACGCTCCACGGTGCCACCGGCGTCTCGATCGTCCAACCCTGGACACTCATGCTGTCTCCTCGCTGTAACGGGTCCACAGGTGCACTCCGGCATACGCCCGCCAGGGGCGCAGCCGCTCAACGTCGATTCCGGACGCCGCCCGCGCGAGCACCAGGTCGGTACCAGGCCACGCGTCCGGGTCGGCTAGCGCCCGGAGCGCAACGTACTCCGCCGTCCACGGGCCGATCCCGGGCAGCGCGACCAAGCGGCGGCGGGCCTCGGACAGGTCGTCCCCCGGCTCGAGCAGCAGCGCGCCGGCCGCCGCTGACTCGGCAGCAGCTCGAAGCGTGGCCACTCGACGGCCGGTCAGCCCCAGCCCATCCAGATCACCCTCAGCCATGGCTTCGGCTGATGGGAAGAGCCGGTGCACGCTCCGGTCCTCACCGGGGGGTCTGTCGATCTCCGGGCCGCACCGCTCGACGATCCGCCCCAGAAATGTACGCGCCGCAGCGACCGACACCTGCTGCCCCACGATCGCACGCACCAAGATCTCCCAGCCGTCGACCGCACCCGGCACCCGCAAGCCAGGACGCCGACGAACCATCGCGCGCATCTCCCCAGACCCCGACAGACCGGTCTCAACCGCCTCGATGTCGGCTGCCAGGTCGCACAGCCTGCGCACCGCCACCATGGCCGGGCCGATTGCCCCGAGGTCGGCCGCCGTCAGCTGCACGTGCACGGCCCCCTCACCCGGCTCCAGCTCAAGGACCGCCGAACCAGAAGGCGTCGCCAGCGTGCGCACATATCGATCGCCGTCGTACGCCTCCACGCCGGTCACCGCACGCGTGCCGAGGAACGCCAACAGCCGGCCCCCGTCCCAGGGCACGGTCACTGGCAGCCGAAGGGTCAGTGACCCCGCGTTCGCCGGCCGGTCGGGCTTGGCCGGGTGTCGCCGCAACTCGCTCGGACTTGCCCCGTACTCGGCGCGCATCACGTCGTTGAACTGTCGCAGGCTGCCGAAGCCGGAAGTGAATGCGACATCGGTCACCGGCAGGACCGTCTGCTCCAGAAGGGTTCGCGCCACCTGTGCTCGTCGAGCCTGCGCCAGCCCCAGCGCCCCGGTTCCCACCGACGTCATCAGCAGCCGGTGCAAGTGCCGCTCGCTTACCGACATCCGTTCAGCGAGCCCGGCAACGCCCGCATCATCCACCACGCCCTGCCCGATCAGGACGAGTGCGCGGTCGACCAGACCGGTCTCGTCAGCGATGTGCGGGCGAGGTGACACCCGATCGGGACGACAACGGCGGCACGCGCGGAACCCTGCGGCAACCGCCGCTGCAGGCAGTGCGTAGTAGCGGACGTTCTCTGGTTTGGGCGTCCGAGCAAGACACGACGGCCGGCAGTAGATGCCCGTCGACGTGACGCCCAGGACGAAGCGGCCATCAAACCGCCGGTCTCGCGAGGCCACCGCCCGATAGAGCGACTCGGCGTCATAGCCGGGGATCGATGTCCGCAGCGCAGTGGGGCTCATGCAGACCATCCAACCCCGAACCGGACGCCACGACTAGCGGGAATCAGACGCGGCAGTCGTCAGCATGAGAGTGGACCTTGTTCCACCAGTGCGGGTGAATGCGTCGTTCTTGGAGAAGAGTGGGCGTCAGCGCTTGGCGAGCATCTCAGCCACGAGGAACGCCAGCTCCAGGCTCTGCGCCCGGTTCAATCTGGGGTCGCACGCCGTCTCGTAGCGCATCGGCAGGTCGCCCTCAGACAGGCCCTCAGCGCCGCCGACGCACTCGGTCACCTCGTCACCGGTCAGCTCGATGTGGATGCCTCCCGGGTGCGTCCCCAGCTCGGCGTGCACCTCGAAGAACCCCTTGACCTCCTCAACGACGTCGTCGAAGCGCCGCGTCTTGTGGCCCGAGTTCGCCGTAAACGTGTTGCCATGCATGGGGTCGCAGACCCAGACCACCGGACGCCCCGTGGCAGTCACCTTCTC
>JAJAYM010000372.1 GCA_027117675.1 Actinomycetes bacterium
CGATCCAGCCGATCCAGGACCTCACGGTGGGCAGTTGCTTCCAGGACCTGCCCGAGGAGCCCGGACCTCACTCCGGCGTCGAGGTGGTGGACTGCGCCGGGTCGCACGACAACCAGCTCGTCGCGGTCTTCGAGCTCGCTGACCGGGAGTGGCCGGGTGATCTGGTCATCGCCGACGAGGCGCAGCGGCGTTGCCGTGAGATCGGCGGCAACGTCGTCGAGCGCGCCGGCGCGGATCGGGCGACCTGGGACTTCTGGGTGCTGGTGCCGACCCGCCAGGGGTGGGTGCTCAACGACGACCGGGTGGTGCAGTGCATGGCCTACGACCCGGCCGGCCCGGTCGAGGGCGACGTCCTGATCTGACGGTGCGTTGCCGCGAGTCAGGTACATCGCGTGCTCGGCGGCCATCAGGTCCGACCTGCGGTGCCCCGGCAACCATCGGGAACGATGTCTGCTGTGTGTAGGTCTGGACTAACGCATCGCTACCTGGCACGCTGAGCGCGGTCACCCGATCGGGGGTCGCTCCCACGTTCGGTGATGCGAACCATCAACCATCAACCAAAAGTGACTGGAGTATGACGCTGTGTCAGTAGCATTCGAGTTGACCAACACGAGCGGCCGATCGGTCAAGCTGGCCGACGCGTTCGCGGAAGAATTCGTCGGCTGGCTGGCCAGGCCAGCGGACGAGGTGGACGCCGAATACGTCGACGGGGGACGCCTGCTGGATCTGGTCGGCTCCGCTGCCGCCCTCGGGGAGCGTGCCCGACGCGGCGATCAGGCGGCGGCATTCACTCAGCAGTACCTGTTGGGAAAGCTGTACGAGCTCTCCATGCAGCTCCCCAGCACCCCCAACGCGGAGGGCTCCGTCGCCGTTCAGGCCCTGGTCCGGCAGCTCGAGAAGGACACCGTCCGCGACCAGGACAGTTATATCGACCACGAGCTGATAAGCGCATCACCCGAGTCGCCTGACGAATTCGTGTCCTGGTTGAAGAGCCTCATCCGATCGCATCGGGTCTTCAAGCACCCGTACTGGCATGAGTTCATGCGTAACGAGGCCACGCCCGCCGACCTTCGACACTTCGTCCTACAGGAGTCCTCTGTAGACGCGAGATTCGACGACCTCCTCGCTCTCATGCAGGTCGGCACCGACGGTGCCACGAAGATGGAGATCGCCAGTAACTACTGGGACGAGATGGGGAATGGTCAGCCGGAGCAGGTCCACACCGTGCTCTTCCAGCACATCATCGACCACTTCGAGATCACCGACCAGGAATTGAAGGAGAATCTTTCTACCTCAGCTCTTCTCGGGGGTAACCTCGCCGTGCTCGTGTGCCGGTACCGCTCCTTCTTCAGCGAGGCCGTGGGACACCTTGCCGTCGCCGAGTGGCTGGCACCCGACCGCTTCGCCCAAGTACTTCACGCGTGGCGTCGACTGGACCTGCCCCCGAAGGGCATCATTTACCACGAGTTACACATTGGCATCGACGCCCACCACGCGAGCGCCTGGTTCGCCCATGTGGTCAAGCCTCTCGCGGGCGACCCGGCGGCCCGGCGAGCCATTGCGCGGGGTGCCCTGTGGCGTGCTGACTCCTCTGCCCGATACCTCGATGGGATCCTCGACGAGTCCAGATGACTCTGCGGACCCGAACCTGGACCGTGGCGCTGGCCCTGGCGACCGTGTGGCTCCTGTGGGGATCGACGTTCCTCGGCATCCGAGTCGTGGTGCAGTCCGCGCCGGCGTTGCTGTCCGCTGGGGTCAGGTTCCTGGTCGCCGGAGCTCTGCTGTTGGTTGCGCTTCGTATCTGGCGTCGGATCGGCCCGGCGGAAGGCGTCCGCTGTGCGCTGCGCGGCCGAGTCGCATGGCTGGTCGTGCTGGGCCTCCTCCACTTCACGGTGGCAAACGGCCTGGTCAGCCTTGCCGTTCGGGACCTGCCGTCGTCCACCGCCGGGGTGCTGTTCTCGACCGTTCCGCTGTGGTCACTGGTGGCGACCACCGCCATCCGAGGTTCGCTTCCCTCACGAGCCGACGTCCTCGCGACGCTGACCGGGATCCTGGGAGTGGTGGTGCTGCTCGGCTTCACGACGGCCGGCTTGCTGCCGTCGGTTCTGGTGCTGGTGGCGGCCGGGACCTGGGCGGCAGCAACGCTGCTCGCCGGGCACGATCCCCGGGCCAGCCCCCCGAGCAGGCTTCCGGTCGGAGCAGCGTTGGCGAGCAGCGTCCAGATGATCGGTGGCGGCATCGGGCTCATCATCGCCTCCGGTGTCGCGGGCGAGTGGGTGAGCTTAGACCCGACGTCCATCGGTTGGTCGGCATGGTTGGCCCAGGGCTACCTCATCGTCTTCGGCTCATTACTCGGCTTCGTCGCGTACACCTGGCTCGTTGTCTCCGGCGTTGACCCCCGCCTCACCAGCACGTTCTCGTATGTGAGCCCGCTCGTGGCCGTCGCGCTCGGAGCGCTGATCCTGGCTGAGCCCGTCGGCCCCCGCACCTTGATCGGCACCGCCCTTGTCGTGGCTGCGGTGGCTTGGACGGTCCTGGCCGCCCTGCTTCGACACGCCGGCCGTCCCGCAACAGAACTGCCGCATCGCACCGCTGTCTCAACGGTTGCCAACCCCGGGAGCTCCGCATGACTCAGGCCGACACGTGCGCCATCCGCGACGAGATCGTGACAATTCTGACGCAGATCAAGGGCCGGGACGTAGGTTCCGAGTTGGCTGCGGACGACGACTTCATGCGCAAGCTGCACCTCGACTCGTTGGATGCGGTGGAACTCACCGTGCGACTGGGTAGCGACTTCGGCGTCGAGTTCGGGGCGGAGGCCGAGGACCTGGACGCGCTGGAGAGCCTTCAGGCGCTCGTCGTCCTCGTGACCCGGCGACTACAGCGATGAGTTGGCATCTGACCGAGGCGCTTGCCGCCCGCGCCCGTGACACACCGGACACGGTCGCCATCGTCGGACCGGACGGCCGGCTCACTTATCGCACCCTGTTCGCCCAGTCCTCGGCCGCCGCGGCCGGGCTCCGTGCCCGGGCCTGCGGGCCCGGGGTCAACGTCGCCTTCGACGCGCAG
>JAJAYM010000373.1 GCA_027117675.1 Actinomycetes bacterium
CCCACGAGGCCGACCTCGTCAACCCGGGCCCGCGATGGTGCCTTCGCTGGTTGACTGACGCCCATGCCAAACGCAGATCTGGTCTTTGTCGCTGGACGAGTCTTCACCGGTCGGGGGCGTCCGGCCGCGCCGGGAGCGGTCGCGGTCGCCAACGGGCGCATCGTGGCGGTGGGGACGGACGCCGAGGTGCAGGCCCTGGCTGGGCCGTCCACCGAAGTGGTTGACATTGGCGGGGGACTGTTGACGCCAGGGTTTCAGGACGCGCACGTGCATCCCGTCTACGGTGGCGCGCAGATGTCGCAGTGCGACTTACACGACATCGTGACCGCTGACGAGAGCGTCGCTGCAGTCGCGTCGTATGCAGCCGACCACCCCGAGCTGCCCTGGATTCTTGGCGGTGGATGGTCGTTGGCGGCCTTCCCTGGCGGCACCCCCACGAAGGAGCTGTTAGACGCAGTCGTGCCAGACCGTCCGGTCTTCCTGCCGAACCGAGATGGGCATGGCGGTTGGGTCAACTCCGCGGCGCTGGCGGCCGCTGGCATCAGCCGCGACACCTCCGACCCCGTCGACGGTCGCATTGAGCGAGATGCCGAGAGGGAACCAACCGGGTGCCTTCACGAGGGCGCGATGTCGCTAGTCAGCGCTCTCGTTCCGCCGTCCACGGCCGCGGACTACGACCGCGCGCTCGACGTCGCTCAGGCGTACCTGTTCTCGCTCGGCATCACCGGGTGGCAGGACGCGATCGTTGGCGAGGTCAACGGCCGGCCCGACAACCTCGAGACTTATGTTCGAGCGGCGCGCGACGGTCGGCTTAAGGCACGAGTGGTGGGTGCGCTCTGGTGGGACCGAAGCAGTGGGCTCGAACAGATTCCCGAGATGGTCCGGCGCCGTGCCGCCGGTGAGATGGGACGGTTTCGCGCCACCAGCGTCAAGATCATGCAAGACGGCGTGGCCGAGAACTTCACTGCCGCGATGACGGCCCCCTACCTCGACGTGTGTGGTTGTCAGACACAGAACGCCGGGCTCTCGTTCGTCGATCCCGTTGTTCTCAATTACGCGGTGGTTGCGCTGGACGCCGAAGGATTCCAGGTGCACTTTCATGCGCTCGGTGACCGAGCCGTCCGTGAGGCGCTCGATGCGATCGAGGCAGCGCGCGCGGCGAACGGGATGAACGACCTGCGTCATCACCTGGCGCACATTCAGGTGGTGCATCCAGACGACATCCCGCGCTTCGCCGCGCTGGGTGCGGCGGCGAATATGCAACCGCTCTGGGCCTGCCACGAGCCACAGATGGATGAGCTGACTATCCCGTTCCTCGGAGAACCTCGTTGGCGTTGGCAGTATCCGTTCGGTGACCTCGAGCGGGCCGGCGCGCGCCTGGTAGGCGGCAGTGACTGGTCGGTGAGCAGCCCCGACGTGATGTGGGGTACCCACGTTGCCGTCACCCGCATGCCGCCGCCGGACGACGCCGCCGGCAACGGGACGGCGCCATTTCTGCCTGAGCAGGCACTTAGCCTGGAGTCAGCACTGACGGCCTACACGCAGGGTTCGGCGTGGGTCAACCACCTCGACGATGTCACCGGCACACTGGACGTCGGCAAGTACGCCGACCTCGCGCTACTGGAGCGCAACCCGTTCGAGGTCGATCCCAGCGAGATCGGCACCGTCAAAGTCACGCAGACCTTCGTCGAAGGTGAACGCGTCTTCGCCAGCTAGCCCCTCAGGCTTGTCGCTCAGGCGCGTCGAGGATGTCGAGCAGCCAACGGGCCCCTCGGATCTTGGCGTGGTTAGTCGAGGCTGCGGCCACCCGATCGCGCAGCTCGCGGTCGCTCGTGACCACGACGAGTTCGCCGGGCCGACCCTGGAGGTCCGCGACGGTTGCGACCACCGCGTCGTCCCCAGACCCTGGGGCGCGCACAGCTGTGACCGCCGGCGGAAGATTCGCTTCACGCGCAGCGCCCTCGACGACGACGCGCACGGAGGTGACGACGCCCCTCACGGCGGCGTCGTCCAGCGGGCGCGCGACGGTCGACGCGACCTCGGTGGCCAGACGCTCCGTCGCCCCTGCACGGTCCTTCCACCAACCGTCGGGCGTCGCGCCGACGACATTGGCCGCATCGATGACGAGGGTCAGCGGAACCAGCTGCACCGAGGGCCAGGTGTGGCCGAAGCCGGGATGCAACGGCAGCGAGCTGACCCGGTCGGCGTCGACCCACTCCAGAGCCGCCGACTCCTCGTTGGGCACGGTAGCCAGCCGCGCGAAGCTGTCGGCGTAGACGGTGGTGTAGCTCCACCCGCCATGGTCGTCGACACAGGTGTGGCGAAGGCGCACTTGTTCGGCATCGAGCGCTGTCTCCTCCACGGCCTCGCGTAGTGCTGCCTCCTGGACCGTCTCTTGGCTGTCTCGTGCACCTCCGGGTAGGCCCCAGGTACCGCCGTGATGGCACCACTCGGCGCGGTGCTGCAGCAGGACGCGCAGCGAGCCGTCCGCGTCCACTGTGTGCAACAGCAGCCCGGCGGCGCCGTGCAACCCCCAGTGACGATGCCCGAGTGCGCACTCAACCCAGCCGTTGCCGTCACGTTCCATGGCTACTGGCTATCACGCTTGTCCGTATCGCGCAGGGGAGGCGCGGAGTCAACTAGGCAAGGTCCCACCACAAAGGGGTTCCAGCCTCTGGATCGTACGCCCCGGTGGCCAGGTAAAGACCGGTCGTGGCCAGGTTTCCCGGTTCGACTGGCACCCACATACCCGACCACCCCCAGTCGCCCGCGAGGTCCTTCAGCCCCTCCACCAGAGCACGCCCGACGCCCCGCCGACGGTATGCGTCGTCCACGCCGAGCTCGGACAGAAGCATTTCGGCACCCTTGTCGGGATGGGCGATCTCGATGGGTCCATTGCGGACGCGGCGGCGCATCGAATAACTGGCCGGCGTCGAGAACGTGCTGGAAGTCCCCTGCTGCCATGCGGCGAGTGTCCACGGCGGCAGGTTACGCACCGAGACCGGGCTGTCGACTCGGATCGTCCTGGCTCGGTGCCCGGCTGGCGTGATTCCCTCTGAATAGACTAAGGTAAGGCTCACCTAATCTAGCCTTTGGAGTCGCGGTGTACGTCTGCATCTGCCACGCGGTCACCCGCGCAGAGCTGGATGACGTTCTCGCGCGAGGCGCGCGCAGCCTCGATGCTGTCGGTGAGTCCTGTGGAGCCGGCACCGGCTGCGGGTCATGCGTTGAGCGACTGTCGTGCCTGATTTCCACCGCGGGGCCGAGGTTTGCGGAGGTTCGGCTTGACGCCACCTCCGTTTCGGTCTGAGGTGGGGGCACCATGCCGACGAAGGGACGCCCATGCAGGGTGACGCGCGAGTCATCGAGTACCTCAACGAGCAGCTCACCGCTGAGTTGACCGCGATCAACCAGTACTTCCTGCACGCGAAGATGCAGGAGAACTGGGGCTTCACCACCTTGGCCGCGTACACCAAGCATGAGTCGATCGACGAGATGAAGCACGCCGAGGCGTTGACCGACCGCATCCTCTTCCTCGAGGGCCTGCCCAACTATCAGCGGATCTCGGCTATCGGTGTGGGCACCACCGTTGCCGAGCAGTTTCATGCCGACATGCAGATCGAGCAGGAAGCCATCGCTCGATTGCGCGAAGGCGCTGCCTACATGCGCGGCGTCGCCGACATCACCAGCGCGGCACTTTTCGAATCGATCCTTGTCGACGAGGAGCACCACATCGACTACCTCGAGACGCAGCTGGCACTGATGGAGTCGCTGGGTGAACCGCTCTACCTGTCGAAGATGGCCGAGCACCCGGAGGCCTGACGCACTCGCTTACCCAGAGCTGACCATCACCGAGCACTCCACGCGGCCTCAGCGCGATCAGCTGGACCGGTGTGAGCTCATCGGCCCGCATCCGCTCAGAGACAGCGCGAGCCCGGTGAGCCCCAGGGAGGAGGTTCCACCGTCACCCCACCGTTCTGATC
>JAJAYM010000374.1 GCA_027117675.1 Actinomycetes bacterium
CGGCTGATGGACATGCTGCGCACCCTGGTCGAGGCCGGAACCGGACCGGCGACCGTTCTCGAAGCGGTGCTCGAGCAAACCGGTTACCTGGCTGAGCTGCAGGCGTCCCACGATCCGCAGGACGAGTCCCGCGTCGAGAACCTGCGCGAGCTCGAGGCGGTGGCGCACGAGTTCGAGGAGGCTGCTCCGGATGGAACCCTCGCTGATTTCCTGGAGCAGGTGGCGTTGGTGGCCGACAGCGATCAGATCCCAGATGGAGGTGAGGACGACGGGGTAGTGACGCTGATGACGCTGCATACGGCCAAAGGGCTGGAGTTCCCCGTCATCTTCTTGACCGGCATGGAAGACGGCCTCTTTCCGCACCTGCGGTCACTCGGTAACAGCCAAGAGCTCGAGGAGGAACGCCGACTCGCCTATGTCGGTATCACCCGGGCGCGCGAGCGGCTGCACCTGAGCCGCGCGGTGATGCGTTCGGCATGGGGGTCGCCACAGTGGAACCCTCCGTCTCGGTTCCTCGAAGAGATCCCCGAGGAACTCATCGACTGGCAGCGTGAGGACACCGGCCAGTCGGGTCCGCCACCGTCGATCTCACGCGTGACACCAGTGCCTGGACGCTCGCCAGGCAGCCGCGAAGTCATCGCGCTCACGGCCGGAGACCGGGTCACTCACGACACCTTCGGCCTCGGCACTGTGGTGTCGACGGCTGGTGCTGCTGACAAAGCCGAAGCGACGATCGACTTCGGTGACCTCGGCATCAAGCGACTCTTGCTGCGCTACGCCCCCGTCGAGAAGCTGTAGCGGCAGGGCGGTGTCACGGGTGGTCGTCGTCAGGTCAGTAGGCGCCGTTGCGGTTGAGCCATGACACCGGGTCGGCCGCTTCTCCGCCACCTGGGTGGTATTCAAAGTGCAGGTGGTTGCCGTAGCAGTTGCCGGTGCAGCCGACGTAACCGATCACGTCACCAGCGCTGACGCTCCCGGACGTTCGTTCGAAACTCGACAGGTGGGCGTACCACGACTGGTCGCCGTTCGGATGCGTGATCTCGACGATGTTTCCGTATGCGTCACTCCATGACGCCGACGTGATGGTGCCAGCGCCGACCGCGAGCACCGGCGTTCCGGCTGCGGCGGTGAAATCTTGTCCGGTGTGGTAGCCGCTGCTCCATGCTGACCCGGCTTCGCCGAACGAGGCGGACCATCCGCCGCCGGGGACCGGCATCACCCACTGTGGGGCTGCTCGCTCGGCGCGAGCCGCAGCGCGCACCTCGGCGCGGCGCTCTTGTCTCTCCTCGCGAGCCTGACGCCGCTCGCGGCGCTGCTGGGCCTGGGCGCGTTCGCGCTGAGCTTCCCGGTGAGCGCGGTGCTCGACCAGCCAGGCCAACCGTGAGCCCTCCGGATCGACCAGCGAAAGCGACGCGCGCGCGCTGACCTCGACGGCGGCAACTGGCGCGTTCGCCACGCTGGCCTCGTTCGCTAAGGCTTGTCCTGGTGACTGAGTGACGGCGACCGCGGTCAGCGAAGAGACAGCCAGGCTCAGCGCCAAGATAGTGCTTGGCCGGCCGATGAGGGTTGGACGTGGTCGGGCGTGCGCAGGCATCGATGAGCTCCACAAGTGGGGGAAGGTAGGCCGCCACGGGTCGGTGACCTGCTCGAAGGTAATCACGCTGTCTGAGAGCCTGCTGAGACTCGGTGGAGAGTCTGTGGACAACGTCTCCTGGCGAGACAGTGACCCACAGCACACTCCATCCGCGCTCGGCGGCGATGCGCAGCCCATTTGGTGACCTGTCTCACGTCCGTGGCTGGCGCGGCACTTTGACATGTGAGCGACGTCACCACGCCTTGGGCTGAGCCGGGGCGTCGGTTACCCTTCGTGCGAACCGAACCGAACCTGGACCCTGCGCGAGGAGTCGGTAGTGAGCCAGTCAGTTGTACCTGTGACGCCCATTCGGGTTGTTGTGGCCAAACCCGGGCTCGACGGGCATGACCGCGGCGCCAAGGTCGTCGCGCGCGCTTTGCGGGACGCCGGCGTCGAAGTGATCTACACCGGCCTGCACCAGACACCGGAGCAGATCGTCGACGCAGCCATCCAGGAGGACGCCGACGCGATCGGACTTTCGGTTCTCTCGGGCGCTCATTTGACGCTATTCCCGAAGGTCGTTGAACTCCTCAGTGAGCGCGATGCATCCGACATCGTGGTCTTTGGTGGCGGGATCATCCCCGACGCCGACATCGCGGTCCTCGAGAAGGCCGGGGTGGCCAAGGTTTTCACGCCAGGGGCGTCCACCCACGACATCGTCGACTGGGTCTGCGCGAAGTTCGCTGGCCGCTAGCGCTAAACAGTTCGTCGAGTAGTACGCGCCCCAAAAAATGCCGGCGCGATGCGCATGCCTGATGGCGCACCAGACGAGGTGCAAAGTTTGTTGGTGGTCTATTTCGCCGTCACCGACTGCGAAGCGAGTGCAGAGCGGCCTGGCAAGTTCGCTGGGGCGAACGACCCCACCGGTGCGATGTCCTTCTTCGACTCGTTCCCTGACTCCGCTTATCCGGGTGTTGTGAGAGCGAGCCCCCCACTCTGACCCAGATCGCTGAGGCAGACTGCAGGAAGTGGTGCTATCACGCCACTTCCTGCAGTCTGCCTCGACTCCGCTTAACCGGGTGTTGTGAGAGCGAGCCCCCCCGCTGACGAGCTGACCTTCCCCTCTAGGCTCGCTGGCATCGGTAGGCGGTCGCCGGGACCTGTCCGTGGCGGCCCGGACGTGCCCGAGTCGAAGGTGAGGCCCTGCGTGGACCTGTTCGAGTATCAAGCGAAAGAACTTTTCGCCAAGCACGGAGTTCCGGTGACACCGGGCACTGTTGCGTTCACGCCCGAAGAAGCCAGAGAGGCCGCCGAAGCGTACGGCGGGCCCGTCGTCGTGAAGGCCCAGGTCAAAACTGGAGGACGCGGCAAGGCCGGCGGCGTCAAACTCGCCGATTCGCCCGACGACGCTGAGGCGAAGGCCGCTGACATCCTCGGTCTCGACATCAAGGGTCATGTGGTGCGACGACTGCTCATCACTCCGGCTGCTGACATCGACACCGAGTACTACGTCTCGTTCCTGCTCGACCGCGCGAACCGCACGTACTTGGGTATGGCCAGCGTCGAGGGCGGAATGGACATCGAAGAGGTGGCACGCACGAAGCCCGAGGCGCTCGCGAGGGTTCCGATCGATGCCCTGACCGGGGTTGACGCGGCCAAGGCGCTGGAGATCGTCAGCGAGGCCCGTTTCCCGGAGGACGTTGCCGGTCAAGTGGCGGATGTGCTGCAACAGTTGTGGCGAGTCATCGTCGAGGAGGATGCAACCCTGGTCGAGGTAAATCCACTCATCAAAACTCCCGATGGCCAGATCCTGGCGCTCGACGGCAAGGTCACCCTCGACGAGAACGCCGACTTCCGGCACCCCGACAACGCGCAGTACGCCGTTCACGACGAGACCGACCCGCTTGAGGCTGCCGCCAAGGCTAAAGACCTCAACTACGTCAAGCTGGACGGCTCGGTCGGCGTCATCGGCAATGGCGCCGGTCTGGTGATGAGCACCCTGGATGTTGTCGCGTACGCCGGTGAGGATTTCGGTGGCGTCAAGCCGGCGAACTTTCTCGACATCGGTGGTGGTGCGTCGGCAGAGGTGATGGCCAACGGCCTCGAGATCATCCTCAGCGACCCGCAGGTGAAGGCGGTTCTCGTCAACGTGTTCGGCGGAATCACCTCATGCGATGCCGTCGCCAACGGCATTGCGCAAGCCTTCGCGATGCTCGCTGAGCGCGGCGACGTTGTCGACCGTCCCATCGTCTGTCGACTCGACGGCAACAACGCTGAGGAGGGTCGGCGCATCCTCAACGAGTCTGGCAACGAGGTCGTCGAACTAGTCGCCACCATGGACGCTGCGGCCCGCCGGGTCGCCGAACTCGCGGCTGCGAAGTAGGGAGCTCACATGTCGGTCTGGCTCAACTCTGACAGTCGTATCTTGGTGCAGGGAATCACTGGGTCCGAAGGTACCAAACACACCCGCCGCATGGTGGCGTCCGGCTCCACCGTCGTCGCCGGCGTCACACCGGGCAAGGGCGGACAGAACGTAGACGGCGGGAAGGGTGACATCCCGGTGTTCGGTTCGGTCTCTGAAGCCGTCGACGCGACCGGCGCTGATGTGTCGGTGGTCTTCGTGCCGCCACGCTTCGCGAAGGCTGCGGTTGTTGAGGCGGTCGACGCGAGAGTCCCGCTCTGCGTCGTCATCACCGAAGGAATCCCGGTTGGCGACACGGCCCAGTTCTTCCAGTACGCGCAGAACGCAGGCGGGACGCGGATCATCGGCCCGAACTGTCCGGGCATCATCAGCCCCGGACAGTCCAACGCGGGAATCATCCCGGCCGATATCACTGGCCCAGGGTCGATTGGGCTCGTCAGCAAGAGCGGCACGTTGACGTACCAGATGATGTACGAGTTGCGTGACTTCGGTTGCTCCACGGGCATCGGTATCGGGGGAGACCCGGTCATCGGGACGACGCACATCGATGCGCTGGCAGCGTTCGAGGCCGACCCCGACACCGAGGCGATCGTCATGATCGGTGAGATTGGTGGGGACGCCGAAGAGCGCGCGGCCGCCTACATCGGCGCAAACATCTCCAAGCCCGTTGTCGGATATGTCGCCGGCTTCACCGCCCCAGAGGGAAAGACCATGGGCCACGCCGGCGCCATCGTCTCGGGGTCGTCCGGGACGGCGGCCGCCAAGGCTGACGCACTTGAGGCGGCCGGCGTCCGGGTTGGCAAGACGCCGAGCGCGACAGCCGCCCTGATGCGAGACCTGCTCAGCAGCTGACCCACCCTCATCCGCTGACCCGCCTACGGTGATCGAAGCATCTCAGTCACTTTGACAGGCATTTCTGTCGCCGTAAATGACTGAAATGCTTCGATCACACCTACGGGTGGGCGCGCCTGCGGCGCCTGACGGGTGGGTTTTGCGACGATGGTGGGGATGACGACCAGCTCTCGGCGGGCCAACCCCGCGACGCGCGCCTCCCGGGCGGACGCCTACCGCCACGACTCGGTCAGCGTGGCGTTCACCGCTGCTCTCTCAGCTGGCTTGGTGGCTTTGATCGGTCTCGCACTCAGCTTCATCGTGACGCTCGGGTCGTGGGCGCTAGCCCCGCACGCGTCCGAAACGGGCCCGGACGCAGTCGCTCGGGTCGCGGTTGGTCTGTGGCTTTACACGCACCACGTACCGCTCAACATCGACGGAGTTCCCCTCGGACTTGTGCCGATCGGGCTGCTGCTCATCCCCGGCTTGCTGGCGTATGCGGGGGGCCGTCAGGTGGCGCGGGTCGCACGTCCCCAGAGTCTGGCCGATGTGACCAGGGCAGTCATCCCCTACGCCCTGGTCTACGGAGTGCTGGCCGCCGTCGTGGCGGGAGTGGTGCGCTCAGAGGTCGTTCAGCCGGCCCCCCGCACCGCCTTCTTTGCCGCCACGCTCATCGCCGTCATCGGCGGAGGTTGGGGGCTCCTGCGGGGGTCCGGTCTGCAGGGTGCGGCGATCGAAGCGGTACCTCCATCGATACGAGCGGTGGGGGCGTCAGCCGCCGCCGGGCTGGCCACGGTCGTGATGGTCGCCGCCGTCTTGACCACGGTCGCCATCGCGATCGGATTCCCGGACGCGGCTGAGGCGTACCGGGCGTTGGACGCCGGGTGGTCAGGGGCGCCGGTGCTCCTGCTGCTCACGCTCGCCTTTGTGCCGAACTTGGTGATGTGGACAGCTGCGCTCACCACCGGCGTCGGGTTCGGCCTGGGAGGCGACGGCGTGGTTTCGCCGCAGAGTGTCGACTACGGTGCGCTGCCGGTCTTCCCGCCGCTGGCCGCGCTTCCGCCGCAAGGAGAGCCGGGAGTGTGGGCCTACGTGGCGCTCGCCGCTCCATTGCTCGGTGGGTACGCCGTCGCCGCCGTCTTGTACCGCCGCCAGCGTGGCATCCCGGTCGAGCATCTGGCCGCTCGGGCGGCCGCCGCCGGTGCCCTCGCCGGTGCCGGACTCGGCGTCTGCTGCTGGCTCAGCGCCGGGTCGGTGGGAGATCAGGCGCTCACTGCGCTGGGACCGGTCGGCTGGCGAGTGGGTGTAGTCGCAGCAGTGCAGATGGCCCTGGTTGCCGCAGTTGTCGCCTGGGAGCTGCACCGCCGCCAGGGCACGGCGCGAAGGCGCCTCATCGACCTAAGGGATCGGGTGGCGTTGCCGCCCAAGCTCCCCCACCAGGTGAAGACGGCACTGCGCCGGCGCTAGCTGCCCCAGTAGGGTGCGTGATCGTGGCTCGTGCGCGCGTAGTCGTCCTGGTGTCCGGAGGCGGCACAAACCTGCAGGCGCTCCTCGACGCCTCGGCTGCGATCGACTATCCCGCCAACGTCGTCGCGGTTGGGGCCGACCGCCCTGGTATTGCCGCCCTCGACCGGGCAGCCGTCGCCGGGATCCCTACCTTCATCGCTGCACCGAGCCACTACAACGATCACCGGTCCTGGGATGTCGCACTCGCTAACGCAACGGCCGCTTATCGCCCCGACCTCGTTGTCCTTGCGGGATTCATGCGGTTAGTCGGGCCGGCATTCCTTGAGCGCTTCCCAGGCCTGGTCATCAACACCCACCCGGCCTTGTCGCCAGCCTTTCCGGGAATGCACGGCCCACGCGACGCCCTCGCCTACGGCGTCAAGATCACCGGCTGCACCATCTTCATCGTGGACGACGGCATCGATACCGGCCCGGTCGTGGCCCCGGTCGCGCCCCCCGTGCTCGACAACGATGCCGAGGCCAGCCTTCACGAGCGCATCAAGGAACACGAGCGCGAGCTGCTCGCGCTAACCGTGGCTGAGCTGGTCACTGACAGGTACCGCATCGAGGGAAGAAAGGTTGTCCGCAGGTGACGCAACGTCGCATCCGGCGCGCTTTGGTGAGCGTCTACGACAAGACTGGTCTGGCCGAGCTTGCTCAGGGGCTGCATGCCGCCGGTGTCAGTCTGGTCTCTACCGGCTCAACGGCAGCACGGATCGCCGACGCCGGGATACCGGTCACGAAGGTGGAAGACCTCACTGGCTTCCCCGAGTGTCTTGATGGCCGCGTCAAAACGCTGCACCCTCGCGTGCATGCCGGGATCCTTGCGGACCTCCGCAAGCCTGATCACGAGCAGCAGCTCGTCGACCTCGGCATCGAGGCGTTCGACCTGGTCGTGGTCAACCTGTACCCGTTCACGCAGACGGTGACCTCGGGGGCGTCGCCGGATGAGTGCATCGAGCAGATCGACATCGGTGGTCCGTCGATGGTGCGCGCTGCAGCAAAGAACCATCCCAGTGTTGCTGTGGTTGTCAGCCCCGGCCGCTACCCCGACGTGCTGGACGCTGTGCGTGCCGGTGGTTTCACCCTCCAGCAGCGTCAGCGTTTGGCAGCCGATGCGTTCATACATACCGGTACCTACGACGTCGCTGTCGCATCGTGGATGAGCAGCGTCCTGGCCCCTGAGACCGATGGCAACGACCTTCCGTCCTGGGTCGGCGGGACGTGGGACCGTGCGGCGACGCTCCGTTACGGTGAGAACCCGCACCAGCGAGCAGCGCTCTACACGAACGGCTATGGGCCCGAAGGCCTGGCCCAGGCTGTACAGTTGCATGGCAAGGAGATGTCGTACAACAACTACATCGATGCCGATGCTGCCCGTCGCGCGGCCTACGACCACCCTGAAGCATGCGTCGCGATCATCAAGCACGCCAACCCATGCGGCATCGCGGTGGATTCCATCGACGATATCGCCGCGGCCTACCGCAAGGCGTTCGAGTGCGACCCGGTATCGGCCTTCGGCGGTGTCGTCGCCAGCAACCGACCAGTCACGCTGGCAATGGCTGAGGCGATCGGTGACGTTTTCACGGAGGTCGTCGTCGCACCCGACTTTGACGCCGATGCACTTGACCTGTTGCGGCAAAAGAAGAGTGTGCGACTGCTTCGCTGTGCGCCGGTCCCCACGGGCGAGGCGATCGAGACGCGTCCGGTCAGTGGTGGGTTACTCATGCAGGTCCGCGATTCGCTGCAGGCCGACGGTGACAATCCCACCGGTTGGACCCTGGCCGCTGGTACTGCAGCTCATGAGTCGACGCTGCTCGATCTCTCGTTCGCGTGGCGTGCCTGTCGGTCGGTGAAGTCAAATGCGATCCTGCTCGCCAACGACGGTGCCAGTGTCGGCGTGGGTATGGGGCAGGTAAGCCGGGTCGACAGTGCCAAGCTGGCCGTGATGCGTGCCGGTGCCGAGCGGGCTCGCGGGTCGGTGGCCGCTTCAGATGCGTTCTTCCCGTTTCCGGATGGAATGCAGGTTTTGATTGACGCTGGCGTCCGCGCAGTCGTCCAACCGGGAGGCTCAGTGCGTGACGACGAGATCATCTCAGCGGCCGAGGCGGCGGGCGTCACGATGTACCTCACGGGCACGCGGCACTTCTTCCACTGATTGGGGCGATTGATGACCTACCGAATGCTGGCTGAGTGGGAGCGGCACGCCCGGACGTGGATGGCGCTGCCACCGCCGGGGGGTTACGTGGAGAAGGTCGACCCCAAGGCGCTGGACGCATGGATCGCCACCGCCAACGCCGTCGGCGAGTTCGAACCAGTGTCGCTGCTTGTGAATGAGGCTGAGACCGATCGAGTGGCATCCCTGGTCGGGCCCGGGGTTGACCTCCTGTCAGCGGACTTCGACGACGGTTGGCTGCGCGACAGCGGGCCAACCTTCGTGGTGGACGACGCCGACGGTTCCCTTGCCGCCGTTCACTGGGTATTCAATGCCTGGGGCAGCATTCAGGACCACGCGCGTGACGCACAGCTCGGCGCCTTCGTCGCCAATCACGCGGGCGCCTCGGTGCTGGCTAGTCCGATGGTGAACGAGGGTGGTGGCATTTGCGTCGACGGTGAGGGGACGGTCATCGTCACCGAGACCGTTCAGCTGCACGATCGCCGTAATCCCGGCTGGAGCAAGCGGCAGGTTGAGGATGAGTTGGCCAGAACGATCGGCGCGACCACGGTGATCTGGCTGAAGCGTGGCCTGATGGGTGATATGCAACAGTTCCGGCCAGGGGTGGGCACGAACGGACACGTGGACGTGCTGGCCGCGTTCGTTCGACCCGGTGTTGTCGTCGTTCACGGGCAGCCGGATCCGCACCACTATGACCACGAGGTGATGGCCGAGAACGTGCGACGCCTCCGGGCAGCTCGCGACGCCAAGGGCAGGGCACTTGACATCATCGCCATTGACGCACCCAAGGACACCGTCGTCGACGGGGTGTCAATCGACCACAGCTACATCAATTACGCGTATGCGAACGATGGTCTGGTGATGTCAACGTTCGGTGATCCCAAGGCCGACGTGAACGCCGCTCAGATTCTGCAAGAGCTTCATCCCGAGCGACGAATCTCCCGCGTGGACGCCGAGCCGATCTTCCGCAACGGCGGAGGGGTCCACTGCATCACCCAGCAGGAGCCCGACCTGGCCGTCCCGGCCTCCTTGAGGGGCGTTGCATCACGCTGAGTGAGAGCCAACACAGCGAGAGCCGGCGCGTCCCTGCCGTTGTCGCATTCGGGGCCGGACTCGTCGTTGCTGTGCAGGGACGAATCAACGGTGAAGTCGGTGACCTCACTGGCAACGGTGTACTCAGCGCACTCCTGAACTTCGCAGTAGGGCTGTTGCTCTTGGTCGTGCTCGTCGCTTCGCGCCAGGTGACGCGGGACGCGCTGCGTGCGCTTCCGTCGATGGTCGGTCCCACGGGACTTCCGTGGTGGACGCTCATCGGCGGCATTGGTGGGGCGATCTACGTCACTGGTCAGTCGGCCACCGTCGCTGTGTTGGGGGTAGCCCTCTTCACGGTGGCGACCGTCGCCGGCTCAACCGGGGCGGGGCTGCTGGTGGACAAGGTAGGGCTCGGTCCGGGTGGACGCGTTCCAGTGAATGTGGGGCGGGTTGTAGCGGCGGTACTCGCCGTCGTCGCGGTGTGGGTGGGCTCTGGCGGCCGTGACGCAGCGGGGGCAGTCTCCATCCCGTTCCTTCTCCTCGCGCTGCTTGCCGGTGCAGCTGGAGCCGTTCAGGTGGGGCTCAACGGCCGGGTGTCGACAGCGACGGGTCAGCCACTCGTCGCCGCGCTGGTGAACTTTGTCGTCGGACTGATCTTGCTGCTACTGATCGTCGCCATGCAGGCGTTGCTCGATCCTGACGCGGTCGGATCTCTTCGACCGTTGTCCGAAAGGCCATGGCTCTTGGTCGCTGGCACCATGGGCGTCCTCTTCGTCGCTGGGTCGGCGTGGTCGGTGCGCGCCCTGGGAGTGCTGCTGCTGTCGCTGATTGTCCTGGCTGGAACACTTGTCGGCGCCGTGGCCGTCGATCTTGTGGTCCCTACCTCAGGGGCGTTGGTCAACGGCTACCTCATCGCCGGGATCGTGCTGACCTTCGCATCCGTCGGGTTGGCGGTCGTGCGGCGGCGCGTCCCACCGGCGTGACAGGATGGCTCTCGTGGCAGCGACGATTCTCGATGGCAAACAGGTAGCAGGCGCGATCAGGTCTGAGCTCGCGATGCGAGTCGCGGCCCTCAAGGCGCAGGGGGTGCATCCTGGGCTCGGGACGATCCTGGTGGGCAATGACCCCGGCAGCCACTCCTATGTCGGCGGAAAACACCGGGACTGTGCCGAGGTAGGAATCGCCAGTCTCCGCCGCGACCTCCCGGACGACGCTTCACAGGCCGACGTCGAGAAGGCCGTCGTCGAACTCAACGCTGACCCGGCCTGTACCGGATACATCGTCCAGCTGCCGCTCCCCAAGGGCCTCGACTCACATCGGGTCTTGGCTCTGATGGACTCGGACAAAGACGCCGATGGACTGCACCCGATGAATCTCGGACGCCTCGTTCTGGGCGAGGACGCCCCCTTGCCCTGCACTCCGCGCGGCATCGTCGAGTTGCTTCGCCGGTACGACGTTCCGATCGCCGGAGCAGAGGTCGTGGTCGTCGGCCGTGGCGTGACGGTGGGGCGGCCGCTGGGGCTGTTGCTCACCCGGCGCAGTGAAAACGCCACAGTGACTTTGTGCCACACCGGCACCCGCGATCTCCGCGGCCACCTGGCCAGGGCCGACATCATCGTGGCCGCCGCCGGGGTGCCGAATCTCATCACCGCTGACGCGATCCGTCGCGGTGCTGCGGTACTGGACGTGGGGATCACCAGAACCGATCTGGGTCTAGTGGGCGACGTCTCTCCGGAGGTTTCGGAGGTAGCCGGACACCTGGCGCCGATGCCTGGCGGTACGGGTCCGATGACCCGAGCGATGCTTCTGGCGAATGTGGTCGAGCGTGCTGAGTCGCGAGCCGGGGTAGTGGCGGGCTGACTGTGTCCGCTGACGAGCCTCGCGAGGAGCGCCTTGACGGCGAGGGCAACCCGATCGATGACCAACCCCTGATCGAGCGAACGATCGACCAGTGGCCGCTGGCGCTGGTCCTGATAGGGCTGGCAGCCGGGTTGATCGTGCTTTCGTTCTACGATTTCAAGGTCGGGTCGATCATGCTCGGTGCCGCAGCGATTTTCGCTGCCGCTTTGCGAATGGTGCTTCCCCGTGATCGCGCCGGCCTGCTGGCCATTCGCAGCCGTTCCGTTGACCTGGTGACGATGTATGGGCTGGGCATCGCCCTGACCACCGTTGCAGCGCTGGTTCCGCCGGCCCGGTAATCTCAGGGGCGTCCCAAACCCCAAGCAAGGACCGGTGAGTACTTTCATGACGTCAGCCACCCGCAGCCACAAGGTCACCGTCGTCGGAGCGGGCTTCTACGGCTCGACCACTGCGCAGCGGCTCGCGGAGTACGACATCTTCGAGACGGTCGTGCTCACCGATATCGTCGATGGCAAGCCTGAGGGTCTGGCGCTCGACATGAATCAATCGCGTCCCATCGAAGGCTTCGAGACAAAGGTCGTTGGTGTGACCACCGACCCAGCCACCGGCGCCGGGTACGAGAAGACCGCCGACAGCGACATCGTGATCATCACCGCAGGTCTTCCGCGCAAGCCGGGCATGAGCCGGATGGATCTCATCGCGACGAACGCCAAGATTGTTCGTGGTGTTGCGGAGAACGTCGCGAAGCACTCGCCCAACGCCGTCATCATCGTGGTGTCCAACCCACTCGACGAGATGACCGCCCTTGCTCAGTTGGCGAGCAGGTTCCCGAAGCAGCGGGTGATCGGCCAAGCAGGGATGCTCGACACCGCCCGCTTCACGCACTTCGTCGCAGAGGCACTTGCCGTTCCGGTGGCGTCGGTTCGGACGCTCACCTTGGGTTCGCACGGCGACACGATGGTGCCAGTGCCCAGCCGCTGCACCGTCGACGGAAAGTCTCTGACAGACCTGCTGCCGGCCGACAAGATCGACGAGCTCGTGGTCCGTACGCGCAATGGGGGTGCCGAAGTTGTCGCGCTACTCAAGACCGGATCGGCCTACTACGCCCCTTCAGCTGCGGCAGCACGCATGGCGAAAGCCGTGGCAGACGACTCCGGTGCAGTCATGCCGGTTTGTGCCTGGGTTGACGGCGAGTACGGCATCGCTGGCGTCTATCTCGGTGTCGAGGCTGAGATCGGCTCAGCTGGTATCCGCAAGGTCGTCGAAGATGAACTGACCGAGACTGAGCTCGCGGGGCTCAGAGCGGCTGCTGAGGCTGTCCGGGCGAAGCAAGCCGACGTCGTGGATCTCTGAGCATGACCAAGATCAGGGTCGACAACCCGGTCGTCGAGCTGGACGGCGACGAGATGACGCGGATCATTTGGGCGTTCATCAAGGAGCAGTTGATCCTGCCGTACGTCGACGTCGACCTGAAGTACTTCGACCTCGGGATCGAGAGCCGCGATGCGACGGACGACCAGATCACGGTCGACGCAGCGAATGCCATCTAGCAGTACGGCGTCGGGATCAAGTGCGCCACCATCACTCCGGACGAGGCCCGCGTCGAGGAGTTCGGGCTCAAGAAGATGTGGCGGTCCCCGAACGGCACCATCCGCAACATCCTGGACGGTGTCATCTTCCGAGAGCCGATCATCATCAGCAACATTCCTCGCCTCGTCCCGGGCTGGACCAAGCCGATCGTGATCGGGCGCCACGCGCACGGTGACCAGTACAAGGCGACGGACTTCGTGGTCCCCGGCCCTGGGAAAGTCACCATCACCTACCAGCCGGCCGATGGCAGCCAGCCGATGGAGTTCGACATCGCTGACTTCCCTGGCGGAGGTGTCGCCATGGGGATGTACAACTTCGACGAATCGATTCGCGACTTTGCGCGTGCATCGCTGCGTTACGGCCTGGCGCGCAACTTCCCGGTGTATCTATCGACGAAGAACACCATCCTCAAGGCCTATGAC
>JAJAYM010000375.1 GCA_027117675.1 Actinomycetes bacterium
CGGCGCGGGGTTGTCGTGGACCCGCAGTGTTGCTTCCCTGCTCCGATGCGGGCCTGGCGGGTGGTGAGCGCACACGCCTGGGTCGGAGTGGAGGGCGAACAGGGGGTCCAGGTCCTCGGCGGTGACCGCATCAAGGACCAGCCGATCGGTGCGCAGGTGCCGGTAGCTCACCCTCGACCGACCTTCCTTTCCCGGTCTCGGACAGATGGTCCGGCAAACCAGACTGCGACTGAGCGCGGTGGAGAGAGAAAGGCGCCGACGGGTCTCATTGTACGAATGCGGGAACTGTGTGGGCGTCAAGGGATTCCGGTCCCAGGTGGGGGTCGGTGTTCAGGCGCCAGCTGACCCAATGCCCGCTGTGGCCCACGGCGGTCCCCAATTGACTGAGTGTCCAGCCTTCAGCCCGTCGCTCCGTCAGCCATGCGCGCAGGTTGTCGGCGCCGACTCGCCTGGCCGCCGCCTCCTCGGCCTTGAGGGCTCGTGACCGCTTTCCGAGGGCGGTGTTAGCGCCGATGCCTCTGATCTCGATCGCGGCATCCGCCATGGCGACCCGCAACCGGTCTCGGCCTAGTCCGGTGTCCTTCGCGAGCCGTTCGAGGCTTGCTCCCTCGCCGTAGCGGGCACGCAGATACGTCGCGAAGTCAGGCGCGCCGTACTGCACGATCAGTGCTGCCCGCACCGCCTCTCCTCGGGCAGCGACGGTGTCTCGTCCGGCTTCCAGGGCCCGTCTTCTCCGGGCGAGGGCTGCGGGTGCAGGCGGGTCGGCCGATCGACCGTTGATCGAGAGCCGAGCCAGGTCGCCGTCGCGTGCCATCTGCTGGCCGACGGCAAAGCGTTCGCGGACCTCGGGACGGGTTGCGTAGGCCTGTCGTTGACGCGCCGAGATCGCCGATGACAGGTGCCTGGCCGTCAGCGGCTCACGGCGGCACAGGCCTAGGTCTGCCCGGTACCGTTCCGCGGTCGTGCCATGTGCTCGCACGTGAGAGCCGAGGGAGGTGAACCAGCGGCCGCAGAGATGACAGCACAGCCCAGCCGGCCCGTGTCGTCCTCAACGACGAGCTCACCGTAGGGCGCGTGCAGTCCGGTGCCGTCGGGCAGGCACCACAGGTGAAGGTGGGTGCCGTCATGGCCTGGGTCCCTGATCGATACACCTCCCGCGACGACAGTTCCCGAAGGGCCGTCGGGAGTGGACGGGTGCTCTGGGGAGCCTCGGTGGCTCGGGGAAGCACTCATTGGAACGAGGACTCCATGTTCAGGTTGAGATCGCGCACGGAGGTCTCCAGGTCCCGTCCGGTCTCCTGGCTGTAGAGGCCGAGGGTGAGTTCGGCCAGCAGGAGCGCGCCGCTGGCCAGGTCGCGGTCGTTGTCAAAGGACAGCAGGAGGTCCCGAGCGTCCTCGCTATCGCCACGGTGGCGGGCCAGGAGCACCCCGGCGGCGCGCTGGGCCGAATCCACCACCGCCAACAGCTCTTGACGGCGCTCTCCGGGCGGCTGTGCGGCTGGATGGTGCGTCACGGCACGACCAGTCCCTGGGTCTGATTCTTGGCGCGCTGGTAGCGCTGACTCACATCAGCCCAGTTGACGATGTTCCACCACTGCTTGACGAACTCGGCCTTGTCGTTGCGGTACTGCAGGTAGTAGGCGTGCTCCCACATGTCCAGCAGCAGCAACGGGACCATGCACACCGGCACGTTGCCCTGGTGGTCGTAGAGCTGCACGATGAGCATCCGCTGCGCGACCATGTCCCAGGCCAGGATGGACAGCCGGACCCCTGGACCGCCAGTGCGTTCGCTTCGAAGTGCGCCCGGAATGCATCGAAGCTGCCGAACCACTCGTCGATCGCCTGCCCAAGGTCTCCGTCGGGCTTGTCGCCGCCGTCGGGCGACATGTTGGGCCAGAACACCGAGTGGTCCACGTGGCCCCCGAGGTGGAAGGCCAGGTTCTTCTCCAGGGTCCCCAGCGCCGCGAAGGACTCGGCTTGTCGGGCCTCGGCCAGCTGGTCGACGGCGCTGTTGATGCCTTTGACGTAGGTCTGGTGGTGCTTGGAGTGGTGCAGCTCCAAGATCTCGCCCGAGATGAACGGCTCGAGGGCTCCGTAGTCGTAGGGCAGATCTGGAAGGGCGTAGTCAGGCATCGTCGACTCCTCGCGGTATTATTGCCATATCTAGGCAATAGCAAACTACGTGCAACAAGAGCGGCTGCAAGCCCCGAGCAACCAGCCACTCGCGAGGATGCTGGGCCTCGGGCTGGCGACCGCAATCGTGGTCGACGCGACCATCGTCCGCTTGGTCCTGGCGACGGCCACCACGAAGCTGCTCGGCCGGGCGAACTGGTGGCTGCCGAGCTGGCTCGACCGGGTGCTGCGCGGCGGCCTGCCTCCCACCGGCATCGCCGGCCCGGCCGGCGCCGACGCCCCACGGACCACGGTCGTGGCGTAAACGAGGTGGTACCGCGCGTCTCGAGAAGGCCTGTGAGGTCCCCCGAGGCAAGGCGCGCTGCGCGC